>CAOXUF010000088.1 GCA_948560485.1 uncultured Eubacterium sp. | reverse complement strand
GTCTCCTCTCTCACTGCTCTTGCACGAAAACCAAAATTATATTCACATTAGAAAGGCGGTGATCAAACATCGAAGAAAATACAAATAGCAACAGAGCAATAAAAGAACAGTTTCAAGAAGATAAAAAGAACGTGGGAAATTTTCTAAATGGGAAATCACCGACTTTCAACTTCAGTTCATTAAAGCGCATTATTTTGTCAGAACTTTCATACAAAGGTGCTTTCAAATATAATTGTATCTTTGGTTTTACAAGAAAACAAATCATTAATATGACACAATACCCAGAGCGATATGGTACACAGATTGTAAGGTTATCCCGCTATATGTATTTGAAGAGCGGATATTATAAAAGACTCATAGATTATTTTGCAAATAGTGCTGTTCTGAACTGGACAATAGACACAGAAATTAAGCAAGACAAAATGTTTACTACAAATCCAAAAACGTTTAGGAAAAACTATATCAATTACACAGCGCAGGTGAATAAATTCAAACTTGATAATCGTGTTACAGATATATTTAAAAGGTTATTTATTGATGATGCTTGTTTTGGTTTTGTCACTGAAAATGATATAGATACTTCCATTTTTCTATTGGAGCCAGATTTTTGTAAAATTGAAAAGTTGACCAACGGATCAATTTATCAATTTTCTGTAAATCGCTCATTGATAGATGCAAATGTTTTTAAGACTCTTCCAGAAGAATTACAGATGCTTATAGAACGGTCAAAAGAAGTATCTCTTGATAATCGAGTAATGATACCATATGAAAATTCTTTCTGTATTAAATACAATGATGATTTTACATATTTGTATCCTTGCTTCTTTTCGTTAATTTCCGAACTGTTAAACATAGATGATATCAAGGATTTGGTAAAAGCAAAATCAGAAGCAGATGCTTACAAACTGATATATTTTAAGATTCCAACGAATGACGAAGATCAAATATCTATGGGCGATGAATTGATAAGTAAATTTGTAGAAATGGCTTGTACGATTCTTCCTGAGAGATTCGGGGTAATACCATCTCCTATGGATTTACAACTTATAGAATCAAAGTCAACAATATCTGATGACAAAAATAAAGTTGAACAAGCAGTGGATAATTACTATGGAGAAGCTGGAGTTTCAAAAGCACTTATATCTTCTGCATCTAGCGGCTCCGAATTAAAACTTTCTATGAAAGTTGATTCTTCTGACATTTATCGCATATATCGTAAAATTGAATCATGGGTAGATTTACAGATGAAATTACGCGGACATATCTATAATGATTATCAATTTGTCTATAAAATTATTCCCGTTACAACATTCGATATAGAAGATTATGTTGACAGACAGTTAAAATTAGCACAGGCATCATTACCGAATAAAATGAAATTATGTTCTGTATCTGGAATATCTCCAGCTGCTATGTTAGGGAATACTATGGCAGAAAATATTATATTTAAAGATATCTTTGACTCATGGAGTCCACTTCATAGTAGTTATACGGAATCTAATAATTCTAGTAATGAAGGAGGAAGACCTAATAAATCGGAAACAGAAATTAGTGATATAACTCAAAACACACACGATAATGACGGCAACGATCCAGATAATAGAATATAAAGGAGATATATTTTGAAAAGGTATTTTTATTGTTACAGTAGACCGTTAAAAGAATTTTTATTATCAAATGGAGAAAGATATATTAATAAATCAATTCATGAAAAAACAAAGAAGAAATATTGGTTATTTGAAGGAACAGAAAATCTAAATAAATTATTAGTAGAGTGGCGAAATCGGAAATAATAATTATCCACTCTTATATTTTGGAGAAATATATTATGGAGGAATTTTTATGGCTTTTAATAAAACAAGTAATATGTATGAAGGATATATTTATTGCATTACAAATAAAATTAATAATAAAAAATATATAGGACAAACACGAGTTGGAATACGTCAAAGAATGAATCAGCATTTTTCATATAATAAGAAACAAGACACTGCGATAGACAGGGCAATAAAAAAATATGGAAGAGATTGTTTTGATGTACAAGAGATTGAAAAAATAACTTCTAATAACAAATCAGAATTGATTAAATTATTGAATGAAAAAGAGATATATTATATTCAAAAATTTCATTCATTAGTTGAAGAGAATGGATATAATATTTCTAAAGGTGGAAATTATGTAAATTATCGTAGTAAAAAAGTGGATTCATATGATTTATATGGAAATTATTTACAAACATTTGATAGTATTGCTGATGCAGCGAAATATTATAATTTGAATTCTATAACTGTACAAAAAATGTGTCAGGGTTTATCTCATCAAAGTATTAAATGTGATTACATATTTAGATATAATAATGATAAATTTGATAAATATGATATAACATATATTGCTGGCGGAGCAAAAACAGTTTATCAATTTACATTAAAAGGAGATTTTATAAAATCATATAATAGTGCTGCTGAAGCCGAAAGGTGTATTAATAAAAATTTTACTAATACAAAAAATAAATATGGTGGCACTGCTATTACTTCTGCAATACATGATAATACTACTGCATATGGATTTGTATGGGCATATACAAAAGAATTTAAGTTTAATGCAGAAAAATATCGTAATAGAGTCCAAGTTGATAAATATTCATTAGATGGAAAATATTTAAACACTTATATTTCAATCACTGATGCAGTCAAGAGTGTAAATAGAACAGAAAAATTTGCGTCTGTGATTCGGGGTGTATGTTTAGGTAAGAGTTGTACTGCTTATGGATATGTATGGAGATTTAAAGGTGAACCATTTGACAAATATCCTACAAATAAAATTAGAATAAATAACAAACCCGTAAATCAATATACAATTAACGGGGAATATATAGCTTCGTATGATTCTATCAAAAATGCTGCATCTATGTTAGGTAAAACTAGTCCTACAATAATAGCGTGTTGTAAAGGAAAACTAAAAACAGCATTTGGATATGTGTGGAGATATAAGGATGATTCATTTGAAAAATTTGATTATGTTTTGTCGTTCAAACAAAAAGTCAATCAATATTCGCCAAATGATATTTTTATTAAAACTTATAATTCTGCATCAGAAGCAATTATATATATTAATGCTAAATATGATAGCCTTATACATAAATGTTGTCAGAAATCACAAAGTACATATAAAGGTTACAAATGGTTCTATGCAAACGATCCAAATCAACCAGATAAATCCAAAATAATTGCATAATCGTATTTGAGAAAGTTGGTGATTTTATATATGGGTGAGGTATTAATTTTAGATAAATCCAAAGCCGATACTCTCCTATCGCTTGGTTTTAAATATACAAAAAGAAATATTGATAATAAAGAAGTATTCGTATTTATACAAACGAATGAATTGATGAAATCGCTTAGTTCTAATTTTGAACAAGGCGATTTTTTAATTTCTAATACAGTTAAATTTTGATGAAAGGAGGACACATGGAGAATAAAGTAATTCGATATGAAACACAAATTCAATTAGTTCCATCAAGTATGAAACAACTTAACAAGCAGTTTGCATTAGTTGATATTCTTTTATGCTACCACGGAAGAAATCGGAACATGACGGCAATGTCTAAAGAAGTTATTGAAACTGCTCTCCCATCACTATATGGCATTCCGATTGTGGGTGAATACATATATCTCGATGACGGATCACAGGATTTTGGAAGTCATGGTGGGAAAATCATTTTAAGTGATAAGGGTATTAAGTTTGAAGATACAACTAAACCTTATGGATTTATTACGAAAGACGCTGTAGATAATGCAAAATGGGTAGTTATTACTGAAAAAGACGGGATTCAGAAACACGAGTATTTGGAGCTGAAAGGCTGTATCGTGTGGAAAAAAAGATATGAAGAAGTACAATCACTTCTTGAAAAAAATTATGGACAAAGTATGGAGATCGAAATAAATTCAACTGACGGATATGACTCAGATGGTTATTTAAACATTAAAGAAATGACGTTCAGTGCGGCTTGCATTTTGGGGTCTAATCCAGATGGTACAGATGTTATTCCATGTTTTGAATCTGCTTGTATTGGTAGACATTATGAACTTGATTCTTTCAAGAAAGAGTTTGCTCTTATGCTTGATGAATATAAAAAATCAATAAACGAACCTAATAAGGAGGAAAAGAAATTCATGGATTTAAAGAAATTTACGGAAATTCTTTCAGCCAAGAAGATTGGCGAGTCCGATGTTTGTAAATACAGACTTTTGAATGTAACAGATTCTAAAGTATTTGCTTTAGATATGGAAGATTATAAACCTTATGGTTTTGATTATGCAGTTACAAACGAAGCTGATGTTGAAGATATTGTGATTGACTTTAATTCCAAGGTTGAAATGTCTTTATCTGCTACAGATAAGATCACAGATGAAAATTTTGAGGAATTTAGTATTCAATCAGAAATTGATTCTGTAAAAAATGATATTTTTGCTAACGATGTTCCTGCAAAAGTTGATGAGTGTACTAATCTTTTAAAGGCTGAATATGAGAAGGAAATTGACGAGTTGGGTACTTCATTCAAATCTTTAAATGAACAGTATGAAAATGCAACGAAGGAACTTGAAAAATACAAGGCAAAAGAAAGTCTTGAAAAAGCAAATCAGCATAAAGCCGATGTTGATGCATTATTTGAAAGATATGCATCTAAACTGGGAAAATGTGCTGAATTCCTTGTATATAAAGCAAAAACTAAACCAGAAGATGTGACGCTTGAAGAAGTGAGTGAAAAATTAACATTAATGGTTGGCAAATATACTATGGACAATCAGAAAAATAAAAACTTCACTTATACACCTACTGAAACAGGCGTTACAGGAAGGCGAAATGAAGCTATGGAAAACAAATATGGTCATTTACTTGACAAATATATTAAATAACTAGGAGGAATTTTAGAATGGATAGAAAAACTTATATGACTGTTGAAACCACAAATCTGAATGGTTGCTCTTGCTTTTCTTTACAGTCTGATGCAGATGTAGAGAATGGTGCAATTGTAGGCAAAGGTGATTTAGTTACTGGTGAAAAGAGCGTTTATGCAGCACTTGATACTTATACAGAAGATGCTATGTATTTGGTTGCACATCCGGCATGGTCTTACAAAAATGCTTCTAAGACTGATCAGAATGAAGAGAATTTTATCAATAAATCAGGTATTGCTTTTAGGGCATATGAACTGAAGAAAGATAAGAAATATAAGGTTGGTAATTTGCCTAGCACCGTTACTTTTGCGAAAGGAGATTTTGTAGAGTTTAAGGACGGCGCATATGCGAAAGCTGCTTCTGATACAAAATTAAAAGTTGTTGATGTTGAGGAAATCGGATTCCCATATTGCATCGGTTCCGCTGGTGTAGTAATTACTGGTGATTCCACAAATGAATATGGATATGCAATTGATACAAGAAATGTTAAATACACTATCGAAGTACAGTAATAATTGAAGGAGGAATACATAAATGGGTAATTATTTAAAAGATCTGACTGCATTGATGAATGACAGTCTCACAAATAAGGTTGCTCTGTTTAATGCAGAGGCTTCTAAATATACTGATCAGGCGATTAGGGAAGCATTCTTTGAAATTCTCGGTGAGGATAAACTTACTTGGCAGAACTTCAGGAATCACAAAAATGAAATTTATACCGTTATCGAAACTGTTCTTTCTATTAATCTTCCTACCGCATGGGAAAACTCTCGATTCTATGACCAGTTTGTAGAAGTAAAGAATGGTGCATTAGGCGATAAGAATGAATTCGTTGTTGAGGATAATTCAATCCTTGTTGCTTCTCGTTTCTCTGGTAATCATTGGGATACTGACCGTCAGAAGTTACAGGGCAAGAAATCTTTCTCCGTATCTACTGAATGGATTTATCTGAGAGTTTATGACGAACTCGAAAGATTCTTAAAAGGTACTATTACTCTTCCTGAGATGATTGCAAAGTTACAGAAAGGATTCCAGAATGAAATTGATTCTAGGATTTATGCATCTTTCAATGGTATTGGTACTTATCTCCCATCTGCTTTCCAGGAAAAAGGTTCTTATGACAGAGGACTTATGAATGACCTGATCCAGAGGGTACAGATTGCATCTCAGAAGGAAGTTGTTCTTGCTGGTACTAGAACTGCTCTGGCAAATATCTCTGAAGGAATCAATACTGCATGGATTGCGGATTCTCAGAAAGAGGAACTTGCTACTACCGGTGTTGTTGTTGAAAACATTGGTTTACCTGCAAAAGCTGTTATGATTCCTCAGACATTCCTTAGAGGTACATATGACTTTAAAGTTGATAACAATGTAATTCATGTCTTACCTGCAAATTCAAAACTTGTAAAACTCTTCTATGAAGGCGATGTTCGTGCAAGAGATTTGTCTGAACAGGATACACATGATCAGACGGTAGATAGTCAGGTGCAAGTTCGTTTGGGGACTGGTGTAATCTGCGATAATCTAACTGGGCGTTATGAAATTGTTTAGTTCTTAATTAAAATATTATTAAATGTGACTCACCTAATATAGGTGATTTTTTATTGCATATTTTAGGTGAGCATTTGTTAGAAGTATATATGAGTGATAAAGAAAACAACGTGAAGTCAAAGTATAGAGTTCATTTTGACAGAGAATATGCAACAAGCTATAGATCAGAGGTTAAATGGTTAGCTGAACACGGAATCCGATATGAATTTGTTAAAGAAATAAATACTATTTCAATATACAAATATAAAAAGAATTCTGCTCTATATTTTGCGCTAGGTGAATTCTATAAGTCTTTGGAAAGCAGAAATGTAAAAGATTTGGAGGAAAAGAACTAATGAATTATGAAAATATGTCATTAGATGAGTTAAAAGAATACGCAAAGCAACTGGATATTAAAGTAGGAAATATTGGGAAAGAAAAACTCATTGAAAAAATTAAGGTTGTTGAAAATAATAAAACGGCTATTTCCGCTGTAATCGAAGATGATGATTTAGATGCAACTGATCCAGTTCCTACTATTACACAACAGGAAGAAAAGAAAGAATCTCTTTTAGATTCTATTACATCTGCAATTGATGATTTGGACGAATCCGTTGATACTGGTATTAATTCAAATATTGAAGACTTACCTATTGATACTGTGATTCCCGTTAAATCTATTACATTCGGTGGATTAACATATAAATCTCGTACAAATAATGCAATTTTCAGATGGAATCAAATCGGTGCTATTGAATATATGACTGTTGCGGATTTGAATGAAATGAACAATTATAAGAGAGATTTCTTAAATAGACCATTGGTTATCCTTATGGATGAGCGAGCAATCAAGAAATTCAGACTCACTTCAGTATATGAAAATGTTGCAAAAATCAATAATCTCAAACAGGTATTTGCATCTGATATGGGTACAATTGAAAAAACTATTGACACTGCATTACAGGTTAATATGAGAGATATTCTTGTGTCGAAAGTAAGTCAGATGATTAAAAACAAAACGCTTGTAGACATTAATGTTATTCGTCTATTAAGCAAGCGTTTATCATACGATTTTGAAGAGATTTTGGAGCAGTAAAAAAAGCAGGTGATACATATGGCTAATACTACTCAGTATCAGGAACTTGTGGATATCTTCTTTAATAAAATTAAAGATTATGATTTAGCAAACATG
>CAOXUF010000087.1 GCA_948560485.1 uncultured Eubacterium sp. | reverse complement strand
ATATTTCTTTTTTATTATTATTGCAATTATAATGTTCTTTATTATTGCATAAGTTGTATCCAACATACTTATATAAGCTATAGAATAGTCATTATTTGCAAAAAGCAATGAGTTTTTCGTATAGTTTTTGGAAAACAATACTACATTCTCCCGAAGCTGTTTTCCGCCTTTAGCTGTTTGAAAAACGGAACTTTGGCGAGTAGTTACGAACTGGTTGTGCAGAATACCAGAGTGGGGTATGTTCAAGCAATTATTCGCAAAAACATCATTTTCGCGAAAGCGCGCGGCAGTTCCGTCAGGAACTGTTCGCGTAAAATCTGCTTTTGCGAAACAGTTGCCGTTAACGTGCTGCGTAGATTATGAACGCGTTTTCGAAGATGTCCCCGCGCAGGACGTGCATGTCCCCGAAACGCCTTTTTATGTCCGGGACAAGACCGCCTCCGGCATAATCGTTATTGGAATAACGTACGCACACATGGCGGTAATCCGGAAAATCGAGCAGTTCCAAAAGTTCTTTTACTGTCATACACCCGACCTCCTTGATTTGATGCATTCTTTTATTACATATGTTCCGGAATCGCACAGGACGCGGAACCAGTCAAAACGTTCCTGGCGTGCATACATCAGCAGATCATAGTACGTCATTTCCGTATGCAGGTCGAGATAATCCAGCATTTCACCGATTGCCTTGTATTTATCTACCGGAAGACCTATGATATCGGTGTAATCAGCACCGCCAAAACAGCGCACATCATCAGTGGAATACTGCGCCTTAGTCGGGTGGTCAAGATGACAAAGATACCTCGCATAACTACGCAGTACCTGAACAACCTCCACACCGACACCGCCGATCTGCTCAAACAGTTCCGCCGCCTGTTCCTTTGTCTTTACACTGTCAAACATAATCATCACATGCCAGTGCGGTTTCTTTGGCTCCCCTGTCTTTTCATTAACATCATCTTTATGCAGCGGGGAAATAAACATCGGGATTTTAAAGTCCGCAGCGACTGAAAGCCAGTCAGACGGCGCGCTTTCCTGATAAACTATGGTTGCATAGTTCCGCGTGCGCCCTGTCCCGTAAGTATTGCCGTTTTTGTCCTTTGACGCCATATTTTTTACCTCATTCATTGAAAATTCACTTTTGTGCAGAATGACTAACGTCACGTTATGATCCGCACCATGTTTTAAATAAAAATTGTCTATATTTTACAAAAAATCGTATGCTGAACACTGAACACCAATGGGCACAGTCGTAGTGCGTGCCCATTGGGCGCCCCCAACAGGCAAACGTATGTACCAAAAATTCTGATGCGGGCAAAACACCACAGCCATTAAATCCAAACCCGCACCACACCGACCAAACGAACCACACCAATAATTGTCGGGGATTGTCCAACGCAGAAGACCTTAGGGGAAGAGTTCCCCTAAAACCCTCTGTTTTAAATTAAAATGCAGATACTTTGTATGATTTAAACAAAGGTATGATACAAGTCACCCCCTGCCCCCTCAAGGGGGATATAATTGATACATATATACCCAAAAGCGCGGGAAAGTGTACCGCGGGACAAAACCGTCTCCGCGCATCAGGTTCACCACTCCCAGCCCGCCGCGCTAAATTCGAACGTGACTGATGTCACTTCTCATTAAGTGCTTTGGGGCAGCCCGTTCGGGCATTTTTTTATATTTGTAAAAGGAAAATAAGCAGAACTGCCGCCGTCCCATTTTGCTGCAGCATTCCAGGCTGCTTAAAGCCATAGCGAAGCCCCGGCAGAAAATCCCCTATCCCCGAAGAAACCAAAAAGCTCTAATGAGGGCACGATATGCGAGCCGCTCCACGCTCCCGCATTTGGACCAGTCAAACTTTTCCCGGCCGCGGAAGCCATACGGGGCGCGCATACGCTTGCCGCCCCGTATGGCTTGGAATGCCTATCTATTTTTCCTTCTCTGCAATTTAATGAAATGTCTTGAAGGATTATTTACATTGTCCATGTTATCCGGAGTATTGCACTGCAAAGCGAGTATTTCGGCTTCAGAAAGCATATCATTTTCTTTACAGCTTTTTGCAAGATTACCAACACAGGCTAAGGTATCATATGCAGCATAATCCTTATCCCGGATAAACCAGCCAAAACGGGCTTTAGGCTTTACCATTGTAGGATCGGAAGCATTTTCCAGTTCATACGCATCGAACGAACCATGCACCATAATCCTCCAAACCTTGTCGCAGGATACAACCAGGCTGGTAACCTGCCGCAGCAGCGCATCAACATGGTTAAACCTCTGGGAAGTATAGATCAATGAAATATGATGATGTCTGCAGGTCAAAAGCGTATTAAGGAATAACGGATCTATATTGGTCTTAAAACTCCTTGAATTTAACTGAACTGAAAATTCATCCCCTAAAACCAATGTTACGGTCAGGGTGTCATGCTCCCTGTCATACTCACGCATCCTTTCCGCGACATTAACGATCTGTACCAGGCTTTTAAAATGTTCATACGGAATTGAAAGCTCCACATTGGAAATCACATGCACACGCTGCACAACCCATTTATGACGGTCAAAATCATAAACCCTTTTATTGTCATACTGATTATACTTGGATACGACATAATGGACGGCACTAAGCGTCTTGCCTTTTCCGAAAAGACCGACAAAACATCTCAACTCACCCGTTTTGCAGTTGCGCCACTGAAAAAAACGTATGTATTTATAAAAATCCACAACCCCGTTGACAACCGTTTTAACCGGATTCGTTATGATAACACGGAAACAAACGGACAGATAAGACAAAAAACAGATTATTATTATTACAATCCACAGCACAAAATTCACCTTCCCTTTCCAACGGAAGTAAGTGCATAAGCTATGTTTCCGATGCACTCGAACACCGAGCAGAAGAGGATAAGCCCGCAGACAACCTGCGGGGTAAAGTCTTCCGCCGTACCGCAGATAAAGTTTATTACAGTATCCATTTTGAAAATCTCCTTTCTAATCTTTGTTAAACTTCCCGCACAGAGCCCTGACCCCATGGCGCAGTTTACGCTCACACACCATAAACAGCAGTACCGATATAATGCACGTCAGCTTTAAATCTATGCTCTGAAGATAAGACGTGTTTATATCCTCCCCTGCATCCAGAAGCATTTCCGAATGCGTCTCCGTTTCGGTTTCATCCTCCAGGACATCGGAGAAACTGCCTTCAGCTTCTTCCTCACTTTCCGAATACATTTCCGTTTCCACATCTGAACCTTCAGCAGCTTCTGCAGAAAGATCATCAGCCACATCCGTTTCAGTTTCTGAAATGTCTTCAGCAGCATCTTCCTTACTTTCATTTTCATTCGTTTCCGGCTTTTCCGGTTCTTCAGTTCCCGGAACTTCGGTTTCCGTTTCTTCCGTTTCCACCTTTTCCGAATCTTCAGATTCAATCTGATCAAATCCTTTCGTTTCTTCCTCAAGCAGATCCGATGCTGAATTTGTTTCGCTTTGCAATAAAACACCCCCTATCTTTGAAAAAATGAAAAGATAAAATACAGCAGGATAGTGCCAACGGCGGAATAGACCAAAACATTCCAAAGACTGAAAGTATATCCCATATATGTAAATTCGATAAGCATTATCTCTTTACACATATAAAAAATTGTCTGAAAGTCCATAAAACACCTACCTTTTTACAATGCCGAGAATGATCATTATCACAATGCCGCTGAGAAGAAATGTGATAAATTCTTCCGGTAAAAAAGTAAAAATTGATCCAAGTAAAGGCGCAAACTGCCCCGTCTGATCCAAAAGAAGATTCGCAAACTCAAGCAGCATGTTCAGACCGGACACGATAAAATCTATCAGTGCCTTAATTAATGTATAAATAAGCGTAAATATGTTGCTGAAATCCAGGTCAAAACTAGGTTCGCTGCCAGGCTCACTGCCGGGTTCACTGCCGGGTTCGCTGCCAGGCTCACTGTCGGGTTCACTGCCAGGCTCACTGCCGGGTTCGCTGTCGGGTTCACTGCCGGGTTCACTGCCAGGCTCACTGCTAGGTTCAGAACCGCCAGGCTCAGGAGAAAATTTTAAAACATCAAAATCCATACTAGAAGAAAATTGTCTTACGCCATCATCATAAATAGCGGTAAGTGTGTAAGCTTTTGGTGAAACGTAATCAGTAAGATAAAGAATGGCAGTGCTGCCACTATAAATAACATTATCAATCGAAACACCAGCCCATGTTATTGTTGAGGAATAATTAGAAACATCAATGTAAGAATTATCCGTATCAATTTTGACATGAATAACATTATCCTTACCATATGTAACATGACTGTCTCTATCAGTTAGGGGACTGATTTTAATACCGGTTAAATGCCCGCCACCTTCATGGTCACCATCAGGATTGGGGCGGCTAGGTTCTTTATAATTGTCTTCACTTAAATCTATGCTGCCGTTGTCTATGTCGGCTTTTAAAACTTCTTTAAAATGCATACTACTGGTTTTACGCTCATTTATGAAGCCACTCACGTAACAATTGGAAGCATTTGCCGACGAAATTAACCCCGAAAGAGAAACATAACGAACACCTTTATACGTTTCTATCGTTTTATTATAAGTTTGTGTTTCGTACACATGACTTGCAGAGCTATAAGAAATAACCGTTTCCTCAATAGTAAAAAATTCATTACTTAAAAGAAAAGACATAAAATCAATACCGTTACCGTCTCCAAAATCTCTATAATAACCAGTAATTACAAATTTTCCCCTGCCATTAATGACAAAATGAGAAGTTTTATCAATAATTTTAGAGCCATCAGTTTCAGATAAAAGAATGACACGCTGACTAAATTTCAATGTCCTTGTGCCGTCTTCATTTATAGTAATTGTTGTGTCATCCTCTGGGTTATCCGTAGGGCGTTGTGTACTTTCGCCGTCCCCGCCTTCTACCTGATGACCGCCTCCTTCGCGTTCTGCTTTTGCGGTTATAGTGGGAGACAGTGTTGTTGTTGCCAGCAGAAGCAGGGCAGTAATACAGCAGACTGCTTTTATTCGTATCCATTTTTTCATTTTCTTAACTCCCATAATAAAATAAGGGGAAAATCCCCCTTATCCTATTTCGCTGCACGTTTCGCATTCCTGAAAATTGCAAAACCAAGTGTACAGAGACCGCCAATCAGAAAGATATTAAGCGGGAATTCCGAAAAAAGCCCCATACACTGTTTGGCAAGGTTAATCACTTCCGTTACTGAGCCCGAATCAATGGCAGAACCTGTGGAAGATGCTAAAATACCATGCATGATATTCACCCCCTTTACCCTGTATTGAATAAATATGATCATTTTTTCTGATCACATAAAAGCACACTCTCAACCGAACCGTAACGGTTATACATGACGGATATATCGGATCCGACAGGAATGGCGGCACACTGGTCATACATCGGGCTTTTTGTGGAAACAAAAACGGTGTCAACCCGCATTCCCTCAAAACGTTCATCATTGGTATCCATGACGCAGTTAAACGATATGCCCGTAACCTGTTTGCCTGTCTTTTTCGAAGGATAATCAACCCTTTCTTTACCTACAACCTTCATATTCATTCTCTTTTTTCCTCTCTTTCTTCTCGTAATTGTAGATAAGTAACACATCGGAATAGGGCAGGGCAGTAGTGCGGAACGTTTCCGCACTTATCCCCTTGCAAATTCCAATGAATAATTGCAATGCTAAATGTTTAGTTTTAGCACACAAATAAATCATAAACAAATTTGTGCTATTTTACAACATATAAATGTGCTAAAATCAAACATAATTCTTTGTAAAATGTGCTAAAATTAAACAAAAGAGGGTGATATTTTGTACATTGAAACATTTACGCAAAAATTAGTGGCAGCAAGAAAAGATACCGGATTTACACAAAAGGAAATAGCACGAGAATTAAATATTCCAAGAAGCACATTGGCAAATTATGAGACAGGAAGGACACAACCTGATTTAGAAACATTGGCAAAATTAGCAGATTTCTACGAAGTAAGTATTGATTGGCTGTTGGGAACCAAAGGAGAAAATAAAGCCTAGATTTATGGTCTAGGCTTTTTAATGTCCGCGCCGATGAGAGACTCTTTGACTAGCTTTCTTCCCACAAGACAATACCCCGTTGCTCACACAGAAAAGCAAGGAACAAAAGAATAATATAATCATCCATTGGAAATCCCCCTTTGTAAGAAGAGTGAAAGGCTACTTTTCGCAAAAGCCCTGTTTAACGAATAACTGTTATATTTATTTATATTATAAGTATAACAGATGGGTAAATAAAACCGGATGGATACCCATAGCAAGCTGCGAGTATCCATCCGGTTTTTTATCTTTCTAAGCTTATCAGACCTATTGTTTTTTCAAATTCCTCAATTGAACTAGCTCTTGCTGCAAGCTTGAGCCATTTTTGGAGCGTTTGGGCATCCGTCTGTTTCATAATTAAATTTTCCAGGGAGTCAGGCAGTTCACCTATATCATTCAGGAAATCAATTATGGCTTCTGCTTTGCCTTCTGCTTTGCCTTCCTCTCTGCCTTCCTCTCTTCCTTGGTAAATTAACATGTCATCCCTAGAAAACTGCGCCATCGTCATATCGCATACCTCCTTATCGGTGAATAAATCAACAAATATATTTCTTTCTATAAGCAGCGCTAAATATTCTGCAACAGTTGAAACATTTATCGGCATTATATATTTTTTTGTTTTTCCTCTTTTATCGCCCGCTGTATATAAGTTATACCATTTGCAGTGAAAGCATAACTCCTTAAATCGTTGTCATATGCCATAAAACGGGCTGGTATAATGTTTTGCTCAATATATTTTACGGTTTCATCCAGTGTCATACGAAAATCATACACATGGACAACGACATCCAAATCCGGCGTGGCTGTTTTTTCCCCATATTTCTGACTGACCTGCCTGTAGGAATCACTCAGACGGATATCATACTGTACCTGTTTTGGCAGCTTTTCTTTCGTTATTTCCAGTCCTGTCTGCAGCATATACAGTTTTGGAACCGGAAAATATACCCTTCCGCTGCCATACAGCAAACGTTCGCTGTCCACTGTTGAACGCAGACCTGCCGTAATATATTCTAACAGCCTGTACGGTACATTCGGGGATACCGATGCCTGGTTTTCCGTCATCAGGTTAAACACATCATCACACTCGAACGCAAGGTCGTTTTCTTTATTCCCAAACAATACGGGACGCACATTAGATATGATAATTTTATCCCCATCAACACCTAACAAAAAGGAAGCAAGCGCCCTCTGCCGTTCTTCCATGGCGTATACTGTTTTAAAAAAAGTATCTTTTGCCTTTCTGTTTACTGGAAGAACTTCATGGCTTCTTATATTTTCCATCTCATGTATCTCCAATTGGTATGCATTATTGTGTGCTAAAAAGTATGATTGGTAAAAAATACTATGTGGGTTTATTGACTTTGTCGGAAATCATCAGGGCAGATAAGTCCTTTTCAAAACCTTTAAGAGAAACGGATCTGTCATTTTCATCTAATCATATAATAGGAGAGCTTAATTCAGATTTTGAGAGTATACCATTTGATATTATATTTTCGGCAGAATCCGCAATACTATATTAAAAACTTGTTTTTCAGTATGTGGAGGGAGCAATAATGGAAACAATCCTTTGCATAGACACTCCGGTGC
>CAOXUF010000086.1 GCA_948560485.1 uncultured Eubacterium sp. | reverse complement strand
CTTATAGATTACGATTTGGATTCACTGCAGCAGGACTGGAATGGGCGCTACCTGGCAATTATGGATTTCGCCAGGAGGGTAAACTTGCCTGTATACAATGGCTCTGAAAACGAAGGAAATGTCGGAACATGGCTGTATAATTGTTTGCGTTTGTGTAATCCAATGTTGCGGATTTTAAAACAGACTCGGGGACATGCAGTCAGCTTTAAAAAATTAGTGAAAATTGCGTTCCCCAAAAGTGAATCCTCTGCTGCGGAAAAGGCGACCAGCGTATTGCTTGCAATCGCTCCATTTGCAAAAAATACTGAGGGGAAGGTTCTGTATCCTGCCAGACTGCATATGGTGTTTCGGGGATTGCAGGGGATTTATGCCTGTTCCAATCCAGCCTGTACAGAAAAGAATCATGAGGATGCAGGGCTTGGATTAGGTCGCATCTATCTGCGAAAACCAGGAACACGTTGTAAATGTGGAGGCATGATATATGAACTGCTGAATGAAAGATCTTGTGGTGCATTGTTTCTGCGGGGATATATGAATGTATCTGAACATGAAAATCCTTTTGTCTGGAATGAGCCGGGTATCCAGTTTACGGATAACTTGAAAGAAGTTCTTTTCTATCCGATTCATCAGGATGGCAATTTTAAAAGAAGTAAAGGAAACAGAAAGATTCAAATTGCGTATCTGAATGCGCTGACAGGATACTTGGACAAATTTTCCGAGGAGTCTGACGGGGAGAAAAACTGTATTCAGGTAGCATACTGTGATATGGAAGTTAAGGGTAGGCCGGATTTATGGACATTTGGGACTTGTCCAAAATGCGACAAAATGCGTTTTGAGGCAACAGACTTTGTTACTAAAGGAAATGAACCGTTTTTCAATCTGGTATCGGAGCAATTCTATGTACAGCCGCCTGTTTCTCAATATAAGAATGAGGCCAATGGTGGACGAAAAGTTTTGCTGTTTTCAGACAGCAGACAGCGTGCTGCTGTTCTGGCAAGGGACTTGACCCATGCGGCAGATGAATGGGCTATGAAAAAAGCGCTGACGGTTGCAGTGAAAGAGCTTCAGGAGTGGGCAGAACGAAATCATAAAATTCCAACATTGAACATTTTGTATGCGGTTTTTTTGAAAGTTGCTTATCAAAATGGACTTCAGTTTTTTTATGGAAATAATGAAACGGAATTATTGGAAGATTTAAAGAAGATGAAGGAGTTATATGAGAAAAAGCAGGACAAGATAAAGTATAATGTTGTCATTAATAAATACTTTAAACATAAACCAAGTCAGTATTATGAACATTTACTGCGACAGTTGTGTAGCAGCTTTCGGTCTTTGACAGATGCAGGATTATGTTGGGTGGAGCCTTGTGATATTGACGAGGAGACCTTTGATGAAATCGAAGAGGAACTGGAGGAAGCAGAAATTGAAATGTCATTAGATGAGTTCAAGGTGTTATTTTCCGCATGGGCAATGGAAATTATGACTTCACAGTATGCGGTGGGTTCTGAAATTGATGATGATGTGCGAAGAAATATTACTGCATATCCCCGGCTGGGTATTGGGAATGGAAACGAATTGCCACCCAGAATTAGGAAAATGTTGGAAGTTCAGGGATTCACAAAGACTCAAATTCAAATTGTGGTCAGACAGTTGTGCAAGTTCCTTGCCAAAGGCAATCACACGTCCTCCATGTATCTCAATTCGGATATGATTATGTTACGCTTTGGTGAAAATCATGAATGGTATAAATGCCCCAGATGTAGTGGCGTGTTTCCTTTCGTATTGTGGGGAAAATGTGTACACTGTGGGAAAGGGATTCCTAGAAAGATGACGAAGGAAGATTTTGATGGAATTAAATTCTGGCGGGTGCCTGTCTTGGGAGCGGTGCATGGTGATCCGCAGGCATATATGACGCGAATTAACACAGAAGAGCATACCGCACAGCTTTCTCATAAGGATCAGCGGCAAAAAACATGGTCAACTACGGAAGATTTTGAAATGAGATTTCAAAATGTCCATGTAGACAATGATCGTCCGGTAGATATATTGAGTTGTACTACGACTATGGAGGTTGGTATTGATATTGGTTCACTGATGGCAGTTGGTTTGAGAAATATTCCTCCTATGCGGGAAAATTATCAGCAGCGTGCTGGGCGTGCAGGCCGGAAAAGTGCAGCGATATCCACGATTGTCACATATACAGACAATAGGCCTCATGACAGTTATTACTTTCATAATCCTGAAAAAATCATTTCTGGTGTTCCCAGAACGCCATGGATTGATGTTGACAATAAAAAATTAGCATATCGACATATGAATGTAATTTGTGCTACGGAGTTTTTTGACAGGATGGAAACAGGAGCAGATGAAGTTAGGATTCATGATTTTTTCCGGACTGATTTTAAAAATTTTGAAAAGTTTATCAGTGAGAAAAGAGAACCGGATTTTGAGTTGGAAACACTTATCCCAGAAGGGATAGACTTCAATATAGCGGAATATAAAGAAGAAATTTTGTTTCAATTGGAAGAATTGAAACAAAACACGGAAGAATTCCCAGAGGAATATCAGGATGATGATAATCAAGAAAAAAGCGTGCTAGACATTTTTTTGGAAAGAGGGATTTTTCCAACATATTCTTTTCCTAAAGATGTTGTAGGTTTTTATGTAGAAAATGAAAAGGGATCATCCATTGAACAAAAGCCGGAACGCGCTTTGGACATAGCGATTAGTGAATACGCACCTGGACGGTTAGTGGTGATTAATAAGATTACTTATAAATCAGGTGGTATTTACAGCTTTCATTCAAAATTTCGTGCGGATGAGCAGGAACATCCTGCTCGGCCGTTTTTTGAAAGTAAAAGTAAAGAATATTTTAAAGATCTATATTATTGTGGAGATTCTGCCTGCAGTTGGATGGGATTGAAATATGAGAACCAATGCCCATTTTGTGGAAAATCCACTATTCGAAGCCAAAAGATGCTAAAGCCGTGGGGATTTGCGCCTGTCAACGGAACAAGTGCTAGGGAAGCAGGGGCTGAAGCGGAAATGACTTATGCAGAGGAACCTTGTTACTCTATTACCCCGAAAGAAAGTGAGATGGAAACAGTAAGAAGTTTTAGTAATCTGCGCTATTCAAAGAGAGCCAATGATCCGTTGATTATCTTGAATAAGGGGCCTAAATCTACAGGCTTTATGGTCTGCAAAGATTGTGGGGCTGCGGTTCCCGGGGATGATGAAACGATTCTTAGGAAAATATATAAACCGTATCGCCATCCATATACAAATTATAGTTGTTATCACGGGACAGGAAGAGTTGTAAACACCTATCTGGGCAATCAGTTTAGAACAGACATGGTGATGTATGAGATTACCCTTGATGCGAAACGAGTAAATGTAAATCCTGGCGGGCTTTGGATACGAAGAGCCGGACAGACTTTAGCAGAGGCGATGACTTTGGCAGGCGGACGCCTGTTGGATATTGAATTCAATGAAATCAAAAGCGGATATCGATTGCGATATTCAGGAGATGCTTTTAAAGCGTATGTAGATGTCTTTTTGTTTGATAGTCTTTCTAGTGGAGCAGGGTATTGTTCTGCATTGGCGGAAAGGACAGAAGAGCTGATGGAGAAAACAAAAAAGGTTTTGATAAGCTGCCATGCCAAGTGTGACAGCGCCTGTCATGAATGTTTGATGCATTACTGGAATCAACGAGTTCATAGCTTGTTAGACCGTTTTGCAGCATTGGAACTGTTGGAATGGTGCGAAAATTCCAATCTTCCGTCAGAATTATCTTATGAACAACAGGAAAAATTGCTGGAACCATTAAATGCTTTGGGAGCGGAATATAAAATAGTTGGGGATGGGATACATCATTTTGTTGTGATGCGAAATAAAAAATGTAAGATTGCTGCATATCCGGCGATGTGGTGTGAAAACAGTATTTTGCTGCCAGCAGGGACAATTACACTTGCGGATAAACTTTTGAAATATGCTTTACCGAAAGCGGATGAATTGATTCGTAATGGATGGAAAAAATGTTTTAATGATTGATTCATGCTTTCAAAAAGTGGAAGTTATTTCTTGTATGAGTATTAAGAAGAATAATCACTAATAGTGTCATTAATTCTCGCACCAGTGGTGCGAGCGTTGAAGGGATATAAAGTATATGAAAATTATTATATATTAACCTTTTGTAAATGAAATGAAGGAATTGATTCATAAGAAACAATTTCAGGCAATAAAAATGGTAATTACGGAAAGCATTAACCTTTATTGGAAAATTGGTGAAGAGATATAATATCAGCAAAGGGAAAAGGGGGTGGCGAAAATCCAGTGTTCAGATATTGTCAAAGGAATTACAAAAATTACCCGGACATACAATATGAAACGAAAAAAGGAATTTTTACCATTGGCAATGAAGAAGATATGAAATTTTTACTTTTGGGGATTGAATCATAGGAGGGTACATTCCCCGATGCTTGCATCGTGCAAACTAATACCGAGTGAAGCGAGGTTGGGGCGAGTACCCCGCTCCTGCGAAGCAGGAGACAAACGCCCTTGTGGTGTTTGAGTGCTTGCACCGGGGAAGTTTATCAAAGATACTATATAACTTCCATGACAAAAGAAAACAGGATTGCTAATTCAATTATGGTGTTGCCTGGTTAGTACAGAAAGAAAAGATGGAATAATTAATAAGCTTGGACTAAATGAAAGCAGCGGAAACTGAAACCTATATTTGCAAATATATAGGGGATTTAAAGTGAGGAGCAGTAATGGAAGAGTTATTCGATTTGTCAAAATTTGATTCCTACAGAGAGGACAATCGCAGAGAAGTAAAAAAAGCAGAAGCAGGCTTGCCCAATAGCTTATGGGATACTTACTCTGCTTTTGCCAACTGCTATGGCGGAGTTATTATTCTTGGTGTAAAAGAAGATAAAGATGGTAATTGGCATACAACTGGACTGAAAAATGCACCAAAGTTGAAAAAGACTTTTTGGGATACTCTTAACAACCGCAAAAAGGTAAGTATAAATCTTCTAAAGGATGACGATGTGGAAACTTTTTCACTGAACGATACAGGTGATGTAATCATGGTAATATGGGTTCCGAGTGCAAAAAGGGAACAAAAGCCGGTATATATTAATGATGATCTGTTTGGGGGAACTTTCCGCAGAAATTGGGAAGGAGATTATCACTGTACCAGGCTGCAGGTCAAGACAATGTTAAGAGATCAGGCAGAAGAAACCATGGATATGGAAGTACTTGATGAGGCTGAAATTGAAGATTTGAATGGAGATTCTGTTCGCGGTTACCGTAATAGTCATAAATCTTTTAAGCCAGGACATCCATTTGAAAGATTAGATGATAGTGAGTATCTGAGAGTAATTGGTGCAGCAGGCATTTCTAAAGAGGATAAAAGGCTTCATCCGACTGCCGCCGGAATGCTTATGTTTGGAAATGAGTATGATATTGTGAGGTATTTCCCAGAGTATTTTTTGGATTACAGGGAAAATCCGGATATGGTTATCAGATGGTCAGACAGGCTTCAATCTTCGTCAGGGGAATGGTCCGGGAATTTATTTGATTTTTATTTCCGTGTATACAATAAAATCATTAAGGATATCAAGGTACCATTTAAAATAGAGGGCGGTTTTCGGATTGATGATACACCTGTTCACAGAGCATTGAGAGAAGCGTTAGCAAATTGTATTATCAATACAGATTTTTATGGTAAATTCGGTGTTACGATAATCAAGGAGGATGATAAACTTACACTGGAAAATCCTGGATATATTCGGCTTGGAAAGGAACAGATGCGCAGGGGAGGAAAATCTGATCCAAGGAATAAAAGTTTGATGAAAATGTTTAATTTGATAGATATTGGAGAACATGCGGGGAGTGGAGTACCTAATATTTTTAACGTATGGGAGGATGAGGGATGGGAAGAACCTGTAATAGAGGAAAGTTTTGACCCGGACAGAACGTCATTGACATTAAGATTTGTTAAAAAACAAGCGATAAAAACAAGCGATAAAAAACAAGCGATAAAAGCAAGTGATAAAAAACAAGCGATAAAAACTGATAAAAATAGGGAAAAAATCAAGTTATATCTGCAAAAACACGAAACGGCGAAAACAAGAGATATTGCAGAATTGCTGGGTTTGAGTATGGCAAGAACCAGAGTTGTGCTTTCTGAAATGGATGATGTTGAAGCATTTGGGGCCAATAGAAACAGATCGTATCGATTAAAAATTTAATGAGATTGTTGATATTATATAAATTTCGCCAGTTTACAACTTTTGAAGATATGATTTTGATTTTTTATATAACCGGCAGTTTTGATAATTTGGGGCTTAATTACAGACAGTATTTTGTTTAAAATGCTAAACTTAAAGAAAAAGTTTGCCCTAACTTGACACGAGCGGAAGGGCAAATTTTTGGAATAGGCTGCAAAATCTTCACAATTGCTGGGCCGGTGATACTTTATGGGATTTTGAGCAGTTGGGTGTTAGGAGTGATTTATTGGGTTGGGAGAGTAATGGGGGTTTTTTGAGAATGAAATAGGATGAGAAGTTTGGAAATTTATGATAATAGAATCGTTTGTATTTCGAGGCAGAATGATAGGAGGAAGGACTTTTATTATTCTGCTTTTTGTTGTATGTTTAATAGTTTTCGATTATAATCCTGTTTTTGACAATTTACAAGGCAGAGAAGGGCTTGTCTGCTGTCTAAACCATTGGTTTCTTTGTGCTTTTAGAAGTTACGTTATCTTACCTCACCTTTTGAGAGGAAAAAGCTGTCTGGATTCAAAGTACAGTAAGAAAAATTATCTGGGATGAACGGTATACGGGGAAGATGATTTCTAATGTGCGAAGCTGTGTGGAAGTTGGGAAGAATGTGATAAAGAATAATCCAAGCAGTGAATGAATTGTGGTTGAGGGTACACATGAGGGAATTGTGGAGTAATTTTGCATAGGATTGATATAAAAACAGAAAATTTCGAAAGCTTGTCGAAGGATTGAAAAATAAAGTGGAAATAAGTCATTGAATATGGTATACTATAGGCAATTAAACTTGTGCCTTATCAGACGAAGTTTGTGTATCCCGATGAGAGTTAAGAGAGTTAAGAGAGTTAAGAGAGTTTGGAGGGTATATTTTTTAGGATCTGACTTCACGAGTGCCCGGACAGTTATCGTATTTCAAATTTGATTTAGATTGGAGAATTACGAATGACAAAAGGTTTTGTTGTAAATACGCCATATGATGATGTGTTTCGCACAATGCTCAATGATTGCAGCCGTTTGATTATTCCTGTAATTAATGAAATTTTTTGCGAAAACTATCGTGGAGATGAGAAGATTGTTTTTTCACCAGAAATTCATTTTGTGAATCAACAGGATGGGGAAGAAACAAAACGGATCACAGACAGCAGCTTTGAGATTATCGGAGAGAAAGAAACAAAATTTTTACTTGAGTGTCAGAGCACTGCGGACAGCAGCATGTTGATAAGGATTTTTGAATATGCTACACAGATTGCTTTGGATCAGGGAAAACTGGAGAATAATGTACTTAAAGTAGAAATACCACGTTCGGCTATTTTGTTCCTTCGTTCAAATGGAGCAACTCCCGATAAGATGAAGATCGAGATAAAAACTCCGGGAGGGATGAATAGCTTTGACGTTCCGGTGATGAAGGCACAGAAATATAGTATTGATGATATTTTTGAAAAGGGATTATTGTTTCTGATTCCGTTTT
>CAOXUF010000085.1:7065-7768 GCA_948560485.1 uncultured Eubacterium sp. | reverse complement strand
GTCCATATTGATTATATATGGAAGCGAATTATTGTTTTTTAAGTTATTTGGGAAGTATGGTTTGTATTGTTTTACATCTATTGCAACCATAGCCGCCAATATTGAGGTTTTAATTGTTATTAAGGCTTTCAGTATGGAAATGACACTGGGAAATGTCTTGTTTGCATCTACATTTTTGGTGACAGATATTGTGAGTGAATTGTATGGTAAAAAGGAAGCAAAACGTGCTGTAAACCTTGGTATTGCAACTTCGGTAGTGTTTATTGTATTGTCACAGTGGTGGCTTTTATATACACCGGCAGGTGCAGATTTTGCAATGCCGGCAATGAAAACAATCTTTTCAAATACGCCAAGACTGATGCTTACAAGTATGATAGTATATGCAATTGTACAGCGATTTGATGTGTGGGCATATCATAAATGGTGGGAATTCACAGAAAAAAGATTTGGAAATCGTGATAAGTTTTTGTGGTTGAGAAATAATGGTTCGACATTAATATCACAGTTTCTAAATAATCTGTTGTTCACTTTTGGAGCATTTTTAGGAGTATATGATATAAGAACTTTATTTAGTATCATAATTTCCAGTTATGTAATATTTATTGTGACAAGTCTGACAGATACACCATTTGTATATTTGGCAAGAAAAATCTATACAAAGGAAAAGAATAAGGTAAACTAAAAATATTGAAATCTGTTTGAA
>CAOXUF010000085.1:0-7055 GCA_948560485.1 uncultured Eubacterium sp. | reverse complement strand
ATGAAAGAGGTAACCTATTGACTTCGCCGGTCAATAGGTTATAATTATTTTATGATAAATTTGGAGGTGATAATATGGATTACAGAGCGATGATTGAAGATTTGGAAATACAGATTTCCATGTTGCCTATAGGTTATATTTCTAAGAAAAATATTAATGGTAATGTTTATTATTACCAACAATGGACGGAAAATGGAAAGGTTAAAAGTAAGTATATTAAAAAAAGTGAACTGGAACAGTTTGAAGGTCAGATTGCTAAAAGAAAACAGTTAGAAAAAGAATTGAAAGATTTAAAAGAGAAAGAGAAAAAACATGTTGAGGTTATCTCTTATGTTCCGCATAAAGAAAGGTATAAAACTAATGTGGTGTTTGGCACAGCGCTGCAGGACATGGGAGAAGCAGTCAGGGGATACGAAGCAAGACCTTGTTTTGAAGAACTAACTAATTATTTGGACAGCCCGGAAGTGGATAAGATATGTATTCTTTATGGACTGAAAAGAACGGGAAAGACAACGTTAATTCGACAGGCTTTGTTTCGGATGACAAAGATTCAGCTGGACAGATCTGCCTATATTAAAATTATTAAGTCAAATACAATGGAAGAGTTGGCACAGGACTTAAAAGATTTATATGATAAAAAGGTGAGATATGTTTTTATAGAAGATGTTACGAATGTAAGTGATTTTATAGAATCAGCCTCCGTTTTATCTGATGTTTTTGCGGCAACAGGTATGAAGATTGTTTTATCCAGTCGGGAGCCATTAAGCTTTTGGAATGTAATTCATGATGAACTGTATCATAAGGCAGAAATGATTCATACTACATTTATTTCTTATGGTGAATACGGTGTTATTATGGATAATGACAGCCTGGATAATTATATGGAATTTGGTGGAGTATTAGGAGAAGAAAAGCCGGAGTTTGATGAATATATTGGAAAAAATGGTGAACTTACGGAAGATATTCAGAAGGGAATAGAAAAAATATGCCGAAGGTTTTTATCTAAAATTTTAACCAGAGAATACGTAGAACAAAAATTAGGATTAACTTCTAAGGTATCTATATGGGAACGAAGGAAAGATAAGCAGCCACAGTATGTGGAAGTTCCTGAGATTTATAATGATACAACAATTAATTTATTGAAAGATTTAGATTTTGTCAAGGAATGTCCTGCAGCCGGAATTAATGACACGGTGGAGGAAGTGAAGGAGTTTTTGTTCCTGCAGCCGGGAAGAAAGTATCTTAAGTGTAAAGAATTGATTGAACCGTTTCTCAAGGAGTTGAAATTTGGTAATTTAAGTGCCCACGATAAACAGATTATTGTTGAAGGAGTATTAGAAGAAATTAGAAATTGTATTTTGAAAGACATTGTTCTGTTTGAGACAGGCAGGGGAGTTTCTGAACGGTATCGGGCTTTTAGACTGCATTTCCCGGAAGGCAGTTTTGACATGGTAGTTTATGACAAAGAGCAGAATCAATGTACAGTATTTGAAATTATTGATGAGATGGAAGTTCAACAGAAAAATTATAAGAATTTAATTGATGATGCAAAGATTAATGAATTGGAAAAACGCTACGGAAAGATTACAACAAAATATATTCTTTATCGTGGAGAGGATTATTTTGAGGATGACAAAATTGTTTATATGAATGTAGAAAACTATTTAAAGAGTTTATAAAAAGATATTGTTGACTGACATGTGAAAAATTAGTTAGAAGGAGGCAGAAAGATGAACAATACTCTTGAAATCAGGTGGCATGGCCGTGGAGGTCAGGGTGCCAAGACAGCGGCTTTGCTTTTGGCAGAGGTTGCTTTTAAAACTAGAAAGAATGCACAGGGATTTCCAGAATATGGTCCGGAGAGAATGGGAGCACCTATTACAGCATATGACAGAATCAGTGATGAACCAATTCGTGTTCATTCCAACATTTATGATCCACAGTTTGTTGTAGTAGTAGATGAGACATTATTAGATATCGTTGATGTCACAGCGGGACTCAGGGAAGATGGAGCAATTTTGATTAACACATCAAGAAGCAAGGAAGAAATCATTCCCAGTTTAAAAGGTTATAAAGGAAAGGTATATACAATTGATGCCAGACAGATTGCGATGGATACATTAGGAAAGAACTTCCCCAATACTCCTATGCTTGCTGCGATTGTAAAGGTAACAGGTGTCATTGATGATGACACATTCCTAAATGAGATGGAAGGATCTTTCAAGCATAAGTTCGCAAAGAAACCGGAAGTGATTCAGGGAAATATGGAAGCACTGAGAACAGCATTAAAGGAGGTAAAATAATGGCAAAGTCAGATATAACGAAATTAGGTCAGGATGTGTGCTGGCAGGATGTCACAAGAGGAAATACCATTGTAGGAAGCGGCACAACCAGAGAGTTTATTACAGGTGACTGGACAGCTGTTGCTCCTGTAATTGATGAAGAAAAATGTAAACAATGTCTTTTATGCGTACCGGTTTGTCCGGACAGCTGCATTGCTGTAAAAGACTATAAGAGACAGGCGATAGATTTAGATCATTGTAAGGGATGTGGCATCTGCGTAAAAGCATGTCCATTCGGTGCAATTAAGATGGAGGTGAAATAGTTATGCCAAAGAAAGTATTAATGTCAGGAAATGAGGCTGTAGCAACAGCTCTCAGACAGATTAATCCGGATGTCTTTCCGGCATTTCCGATTACACCATCAACAGAAATACCACAGTACTTTTCAAATTATGTTTCTAACGGATTAGTGGATACAGAATTTATCACGGTAGAATCAGAACATAGTTCTATGAGTGCGGCAATGGGTGCGTCAGCAGCAGGTGCCAGAGCATTGACTGCTACATCATCAGCCGGTCTTGCATTTATGTGGGAAGTATTAGGCGTTGCAGCATCCAGCAGACTTCCGGTAGGTCTTGCAGCAGTATGTAGAGCGTTGACAGGACCGCTGAATATTAACTGTGATCATTCTGATACTATGGGAGCCAGAGATTCCGGCTGGATTCAGTTATATGCAGAAGACAATCAGGAAGCTTATGATAACATGGTTATGGCATTTAATATTGCGGAACATAAGGATGTTATGCTTCCGATTATGATTTGTCAGGATGGTTTTATTACAAGCCATGCTATGATGAATATGGAGTTATTAGATGATGAAACTGTGAAGGATTTTGTAGGGGAAAGAGAGCCGGTAGATTATCTTTTAAATCCGGAAGAAAAGTTTGCAGTTGGTCCATATGCTGTATCTGATTATTATATGGAATCAAGAAAAGCACAGGCACATGCGATGGAAAATGCAAAGCAGGTTATCCTGGATGTGGCAAAGGATTTTGAAAAGATTTCAGGTCGTAAATATGGCTTGATTGAAGAATACAAAATGGAAGATGCAGAGTATGCAATGGTAATTATTGGTTCTGCAGCAGGTACTGCAAAAGAAGCAATCGACCAGATGAGAACTGCTGGAGAAAAGGTTGGTCTGATTAAGATTCGTTCCTTTAGACCATTCCCTGGCGCAGAAATTGCAGCATCTCTTAAGAAATGTAAGGCAGTGGCAGTGATGGACCGAAGTGAGGCGTTCTCAACTAATGGTGGTCCTGTAGGTGCAGAGACAATGCAGGCAATGTATACAGCAGGATGTACAGCAAAGGCAATCAATATCATGTATGGTATTGGTGGTAGAGATGTAACAGTAGATGATATGAAGGGCGTTTATAAGACACTCATGGATATTGCCAAAACTGGCGAGACAGGTACTACATACAGATATATGGGATTAAGAGATAAGGAGGCAAAATAATTATGGGTTACAACTTTAAAGAGACAATGAACAAGCCGGAACGTTTTGCTCCCGGTCATAGAATGTGTGCAGGCTGTGGTGCAACCATTTGTGCAAGAAATGTACTTCGTGGATTGCATGAAGGCGATAAGGCAGTCATCGGTTGTGCAACAGGATGTTTGAATGTATCATCATTCCAGTATCCATATGTGGCATGGGAAGATAGTTACATTCACAGTGCTTTTGAAAATGCCAGCTCTACAATGAGTGGTGTGGAAGGTGCTTATAAGGCATTGAAGAGAAAAGGAAAAGTAAAAGAAGATTACAAGTTCATCTGTTTTGGAGGTGATGGTGGAACTTATGATATAGGTATTCAGTCATTATCAGGAGCAATGGAGCGTGGAACAAATTATACATATGTGTGTTATGACAATGGAGCATACATGAATACCGGTACACAGCGTTCTTCTGCGACACCAATGTATGCAGACACGACGACGACACCGGTAGGAAGTCAGTGCAATGGTAAAGAGCAGTATAGAAAAGATCTTGTAGCAATTTTGGCAGCACATGATATTCCATATGCAGCACAGACGACATTCTTTAATGGATTTAAGGACTTACATATAAAAGCAGAGCGTGCTATTTATACAGATGGTCCGGCATTTTTAAATGTCTGTGCTCCGTGTCCTACAGGATGGAAGTATAAAACCGATGAGATTATGGAGATTTGTAAATTGGCAGTAGAAACAAATTACTGGCCGCTTTACGAAGTCATAGAAGGTAAATGGATTTTGAACTATGAGCCAAAGAACAGACTTCCGATTGAAGAATTCTTAAAAACACAGGGAAGATTTAAACATTTATTTAAACCTGAAAATGAGCATTTGATTGAAAAGTATCAGAAGGAAGTTGACAGACGCTGGGAAGACCTTCAGTTTAAATGCAGCAGATAGTTGGAAATGCAGATTTCTATATTGGTACATTTGTATAAAATATTAGGAGAAGGATATGAAGTTTGAATATAACAGGGATAAAGAAACATTACTGAATGTGATGGACAGCAAAGCCAAAAAGAAAAATATTGTGGTGAAAGAGAGCCGTGACAGAATAGAGGTGGCTCTCGCTCAGGGAAAGTTTGATTCCGGTGTGGAATCAGTCCCTGTTACATTCAAGGGAAAGATAACAGAGAAAGACAATACCTGCGTAATCGAAGGCAGATTTACTTTTGGATTTTATCTTTATACCATGGTAATTGTGGCAGCAGCTTTAATTGTTGCCAGATTCCTATGGTCTGCATATAAAATGCAGACAGCAAATATGATTTTGTGTGGAATTGTGGCGACGATACTTGTAATCGTGGTGGCGGTAATTGTGGCGAAAGCAGCAAAGCCAAAGGCAATTATAGGAGGGTTTTTGAAGGATTTGAATGTAAAGTAGAATGGACGATTTAGTGGGAAGGAGTATAACTATGAAGCTTAAAAAGATGATAGTAGTATTGATGATGGTGGTGTTTGTTTTAGAAAGCATAACAGCTCCAGTAAAAGCAAGTGCAGTCAATGTAAAAATTAGAGTAGTATCTGTGAAGAATAAAAATAAGTGTGTCAAAGTCAAAGTGAAAATATCCAATAATACAAAGAAACAGATTTCCTATGGCAATGATTTTTCTTTATATAAAAGAAATGGTAGAAAGTGGAAAAAGTTGAAAATGAAAGAGGGATATGGTTTTGATACTTCATTAAATATCCTTTTTGTAGGAGAAAGCACTAAAAAGACATTTTACATTGATAAAAAAGCTTATAAGAAAAAAATCGAAAAGAATAAACGATATATGATTAAATTTAGAATTTCCGGTAAAAAGAAAATGATTAAATTTAAGCTATAATCTTCATTACATATAGATATTCTATTAGTTTCTTTTTCTTTAGGGGACTTTTCAACATGCCCTTGCCTGTCTTAAATTTCAAGAAGAATTACATATACATTTTGCCGTTTGATGAAAACATATATGTAAAACATTCTTGTCTTCCATATAGTATTCGTACGATACCAAGTTAAACATTTTTCGCTTATATCTTGTGAAAAACTAAAAGTATTACTTTTATTGACGGTATGCCAAATAATACGTATTGTAAAGAAATATATAAAGAGAATTGTTAAAGATAATAGAGATTACACAGGCAGATATTAGCAGAACAGAAAACGGATACATTTCGTTTACATTTGAATGATACTATAGCTTTTGAAACGGTAAATGATAACCGTTTCAAAACAGCATGCCCCTTTGGGCCTGGCAAAATACGATATTGAAACACTTGATGTGTTTCAATATCTATATACATGGAATTTTACAATGTTGAGAAATGGGGAATTGTATGTATCGTATATTAATTGTTGAAGATGAAGTACCAATTGCAGAGTTGATTGAAATGAATTTAAAACAGGCGGGGTTTGTCTGTGAGTATGCGTTAGATGGAGAAGTGGCAGCATTAAAAATAGAAGAGAATCCTTATGACTTGATTTTGCTAGATATTATGCTTCCTAAAATTAATGGATATGAACTGATGGAATATATTGAGCCGACGGGAATACCAGTGATTTTTATTTCAGCAAAGGAGTCGGTCAAGGACAAAATTAAGGGAATTAAGATGGGAGCGGATGATTACATTGTGAAGCCTTTTGATATATCAGAAGTTCTGGCAAGAGTGGAAATGGTTCTTAGGAGATATGGAAAAGGAAGTGCGAAGCTGACATTTAAAGATATCGTGATTGATCCAAATACCAGAGAGGTAAGAAAAGGTGAAAAAATTGTTTCCCTTACACCGAAAGAATATGAGTTATTTTTATTCTTAGTTCAGAATAAGAATCAGCTGCTTTTTCGGGAAGATTTGTTTGAAGAGGTATGGCAGACGGAGTATGTAGGAAACAGCAGAACTCTTGATTTGCACATTCAAAGGCTACGGAAAAAGCTGGATTTGAAAGAGGAAATTAAGACAGTTTTTCGAATGGGTTACAAGTTACTGGGAGAATAAAATGAAGTTTTCTTTTAAAATCGTATTTGGTACATGTTTTATTATTGCTGTGTGTTTTTCTCTGGGGGGAATATTTATGATACAGAGAAATTTTCAAGTGGCATATGAGAATGCGGTGGAAAGTTATTCAAAACAGCATATTGTCAACAGATATTCTGTAGATTCAAATATACGAAATGCAATAGAATCAGGGAAAGAGTTTTCGGATCGTCTGGTCAATGAATATGCAGATAAAATGACGAA
>CAOXUF010000084.1:2908-7769 GCA_948560485.1 uncultured Eubacterium sp. | reverse complement strand
TTCCGGCTGCTCCTCTAATATATTTCCATCATTACCAATATAAACTGATGTAGATGTTACAATCTCCTCACGAATTGCATCAATCGGAGGGTTCGTTACCTGTGCGAACAGCTGCTTGAAATAATTAAATAACGGATGATTTCTTTCACTTAAAACTGCCAATGGTGTATCCTTACCCATAGCCTTTGTAGCCTCAATTCCATTGTTTGCCATCGGAATAATACGTTTTAAGTCTTCAAAAGTATACCCGAAGTTCTTCTGTAGCCTCTGGCGTTCTTCTTTCTCAAAACTCTCAACTCTGACATTTGGTATATTGATATCTTTCAAAGAAACTAAATTATTATTGAGCCATTCACCATATGGTTTTCTTGCTGCATAACTTTCCTTTAGTTCATCATCATCAATTAATTTTCCATTGACCGTGTCAACTAATAACATACGTCCCGGACGGAGACGCTCTTTTACGACAATCTTTTCCGGTGCAATATCTAAGACACCCACCTCTGATGAGAGAATTAACTGGTCGTCATCTGTAATATAATATCTCGAAGGACGAAGTCCGTTTCTGTCAAGAATCGCTCCCATATAATCACCATCAGTAAACAGTATTGACGCTGGTCCATCCCAAGGTTCCATCATTGTCGCATAATACTGATAAAAATCTCTCTTTGTCTGGCTGATTGTATCATTTTTCTCCCATGGTTCCGGAATGCACATCATAACTGCTAATGGCAGTTCCACCCCATTCATTACTAAGAACTCTAATGTATTATCTAACATCGCAGAATCTGAACCATTCACATCTACTACCGGCATAACCTTCTGCAGCGAACTCTTCATATATTCACTGCTCATAGACTCTTCACGGGCCAGCATATTATCTGCATTTCCACGTATTGTATTAATCTCTCCATTATGAACAATGAATCTGTTCGGATGAGCTCTTTTCCAGCTCGGCTGTGTATTCGTCGAGAATCTGGAGTGAACCAGTGCAATAGCAGATTCATAATTCTTATCCATTAAATCTGCAAAAAACGGGCCTAACTGGTCTACCAGAAACATTCCCTTATATACAATTGTTCTACTGGACATAGAAACCGTGTATGTTCCAGCATTACTATGTGAAAAAACTCTTCTTATAATATAAAGCTTTCTGTCAAACTCTAATCCCTTTTCTACATCCTCAGGTTTTTTAATAAAGCACTGTATAATACGAGGCATACATTCCAATGCCCTGCTTCCAAGTACTTCCGGATTCACCGGAACCTCTCTCCAGCCAAGGAATTCTAATCCCTCTTTCTCAGTAATGATTTCTAACATTTTCATCTCACTTTTACATGTCAGATCATCCTGTGGCATAAAGAACATGCCGACACCATATTCTCTCTCTTCTCCAATATGAATGCCTAACGGCTTTGTAACTTTTTTAAAAAATTTATGTGAAATCTGCAACATAATACCTACACCATCACCGGTCTTGCCTTCGGCATCTTTTCCGGCACGATGCTCTAAATTCTCAACAATCTTTAACGCGTTAATTACTGTTTCATGACTCCGTTTCCCTTTGATATTTACAACTGCACCAATACCGCAGTTATCATGCTCAAATCTGGAATCATATAATCCATTTTCCTCAGCCTTTTTGAATAATATATTTTGTTCCATGACTTTCCTCCTTGAAATATTAACATATGCAGCGATTTAGAAAACTCTGACTGACTGCTTTGATATCTGCAAAAAGAAGGGTACAAAAACGAATGGAGCTATCCATGTACATCTTTGTACCCTTCTTAATCTCTACTTAATTTTATAAACTATTTTAGTGTTTTTGTCAAATAAAATTAAGTTTAATATATAATTTTCTTGTTTTATTAAACAAACCGTAATATTTGAATATCAATTTTCATCATTTCATTAACTAAATAAAGAAATAATTATTCACCTAAAAAATCCTTAATCTTTTTACTTCTGACAGGATTTCTTAATTTTCTTAAAGCCTTTGCCTCAATCTGTCTGATACGCTCCCTGGTAACACTAAATATCTTTCCTACTTCTTCTAATGTTCTAGGATGTCCGTCTCTCAATCCAAATCTAAGAATTATGACCTCACGCTCTCTATCCTTTAAATCCTGTAACAATACATCTATATGCTCTCGAAGCATCACTGATTCAATATTTGCTTCCGGAGTAACTGCGTTATTGTCTGCTACAAAATCCCCAAGGTTTGAATCGTCCTCTTCTCCAATAGGAGTCTCCAATGATGCCGGCTCTCTCGCAATCTGCATTATTTCCAAAACTTTTTCCTCTGTCATATCCAGTGCCTGCGCCAATTCTTTTGTAGATGGCTCATATCCTAATTCGAGAGTCAGTTTTCTTTGCATTTTTGACATTCTGTTAATTGTTTCAACCATATGAACAGGTACACGGATTGTTCTGGCATGATCTGCCAAAGCTCTTGTAACCGACTGTCTAATCCACCATGTAGCATATGTACTTAACTTAAAGCCCTTTGTATACTCAAATTTTTCAACACCTTTTATCAGACCTAGATTTCCCTCCTGAACTAAGTCTAAAAAGCTCATGCCACGCCCTGTATATCTCTTTGCAATACTAACTACAAGACGCAAATTTGCCTCTATTAACTTTTCTTTTGCAACGGGATCCCCTTCTGTCTTACGTTTTGCAAGCTCCAGTTCTTCCTCTGCCGTCAACAAAGCTACTGTACCGATTTCTTTCAAGTACATACGCACCGGATCTTCTGTTCCCACACCCTCGAGCAAATCTACGGCATCTAACTCTACCGTTTCCTCTTCATCGTTTTCAAAATCCTCGTCTGCGGGATCCAATAAATCCTCCTCGTCCGCTGCAACAGAAGCAATATCTTCGTCCGTTGGCTCAATGACATCTGTGATTAAATCTACTTTAATCTCAACCATTTCCTCACCATCTTCGTTTACGAATACTTCTTCTGCGGAATCTGCACTATCAGAATCTGCATCTTTCTCAGATAAAACTACAGTAATATTATTTTCCTGAATTTTTGAGAATAGCGTTGTCTCCTGTTTTGCAGTGAGACTGTCTTCTGCAAAAAATTTCTTAATTTCATCTGTAGTTAACTGACCATCTTTGTTCTGACCAATTCCAACTAATTCTTCAATTTTTTGATTAAAATCTTGTTGTTTCAATACAGTATCCTTTCTAAAATCGAAACATAAGTTTCTTTTTAAGTATCTGTCGGTCCAACATATATTATACACAAAAAATAGCCAGTGTAAACCGACTATTTTAAAAAAATGCACTTTTTTGTTGAAAATCACTAGATATTATCAATTTATATGTTTTTTATGGTAATTTCTTATGTTCATAACCTGCCGGATTTACATGCACCGTACAATGTTTTACATCAGCAAACTGTTTTTCAATATTGTCATGGACTGCTTCTGCTATTTCATGAGACTGTTTTAAAAGCAAATCTCCATCAGCACTTATCTCAATATCTACATACATTTTTGTACCAAACATGCGTGTCTTTATTAAGTCCAGACCTTCTACACCTTCCACATTCAAAACAAGTTCTTCCATCGCCCTGACAGTCTCATCATCACATGCTTTATCTACCATTTTATCTACAGCTTCTTTTACAATATCATAAGAAACCTTAATGATAACCAATCCGATAATTCCCGCCATAACCGGATCTAATATTTTCACACCAAGCATAGCACCTGCCACACCAATCAAACTTCCTATGGAAGACAAAGCATCCGACCTGTGATGCCACGCCTCTGCCCTTAATGCATCGGAATGAATCTTATCTGCAGCAATTTTTGTATACCAGTACATTCCCTCTTTTGCCACAATAGAAACAATCGCTGCAATCAGAGCAATCGTTCCCGGTGTACTAATATCCTCACCTACATATATCTTTTTTATTCCTTCATATATTAAGAGCGTACCTGTCAAAAACAATATTGCTCCCAATGCAAGCGATGCAAGACACTCCATTCTGTCATGTCCATATTGATGATCCCTATCTTCTTCTTTTTTTGACATCTTTACACCAATAATTACAATAATCGAACCAAATACATCCGACAAAGAATGAATTGCATCTGAAAGCATTGCCATGGACCTGCCTACAATTCCCGCTATTAATTTCAACAAACTCAATATAATATTGGATATAATACTAACGGCGGAAACCCTCACTGCTGTTTTTACTACCATCTTATCATCCATACCAGCCTCCTATTATTCATAGCATATATTTCTGAAAAATTTATGTACATAGAAATACAAGGCTGAAAATATTTTTCAACCTTTGTATCTGTTATTTCCTAATATATAAATATGTTATTTTTAGATTACTGTTCCAAATCATCCGGCGAAACCAAAGGTGACCAGCCATCGTTTTCTCCAGGATACGCCTCTGACTCTTTATCTTTTTTATTTCTCTTATTTTTTTTCTTTGTTGTCTCCTCAACAACATCAATATTATCAAAATAATTTGTAGTAGATTTGTTCACTGCTTCTGTCTCTGGCGGTATTGTTACATAATTCTCATCACCAGACTTCGTCTGATTATCTGTTACACTCTGATTTTGTTCTACTGCAGTTGTCTCTGCTGCTTTGTTTTTATCATTTTTGCTCACATTAACTTTAACAGCGATAATAACCGCTGTAATGATAATTAAAATTATCAAACCACCTATAATTGTTTTTGTCTTTTTATTCATTCTATAACCTTCTTTCTATATCGTTTATTATCGCTGCAATCGCATGGTCCTTATTAGAAACAGTAACTCTGTCAGCAATACTCTTTACACTGTCAATAGCATTATCTACTGCATATCCTATATCT
>CAOXUF010000084.1:0-2898 GCA_948560485.1 uncultured Eubacterium sp. | reverse complement strand
CGCTCTTCCGATCTATAATGTTATATCATTTTCATAATCACCTACACCAATTGTCGTATGTATATCTGTGTCCAGGTGCGTTTTCATATATTCAACCGCCACACCCTTACCACTGTCTATAGCTTGTATCTCCAGACCTTCCGGCCAACTGGTATCAAATCGAAAACTCTGCCCGAATTTCTCTTTTAAATCTGCCTGCAGTTTTAAAATAACCTCCGCATTCCCTGCAATCACCATTTTGAGCATTTCACAAGGAAATTCTTCTAATGCTTTTTTCAAACTGTCATCCTCCGACCTATGCTCAGAAAAATTATAGCTGATGCTGCCAAAAGTTCCATCCGCCAAAACTCCATTTACCCAGAAATCATGTAACTTCTCATACGACTCTTTCACATAAGATAATAACTCGTAACATTGTTCTGTAGGCAATCCCCACTTATTAATCATAGTACCATTATTAACATCATATAATAATGTTCCATTTAAAGAAACCATAGGAGCGTTTATTTGAATTTTATCTCTAAACAAATCAACATGGTCTGGAAAACGTCCTGTCGCCAGAGTGAAAAGTCCTCCTTCTTCCTGAAAATATTTAATTGCTTTTGCATTCTCATCTGATACCTTGCCCGGCTCATATGTCAACGTACCATCGCAGTCTGTACAGATAAGATATCCTGTAAATTTTCCCATAATTAAATCAACTTTCTTTTCCGTCTGCATTACAATTAATTCTACAATAAGAAGGGTTGTTTTTCAATGTTTGCGTTATATTTATGTGCGAAATTCTATAGCAATTCCCGGATCTTATCCAAAAAAGCTTCCTCTCCCCATGTATTCACTTTAAAAAACATTGCCTGACTACCACCTGCTGCAATTGCTGAAATATGTATATTTCCACTTTCTCCCTGAAATAAGGTTACATTCAAACTCAACCTATTTCCCCCAGTATAACTGTATCGTTCAAACACCCGCACGCTACACCGGGAACTTCCATCCCTAAAATCACTGGATTCTTCTAACTTTGCTGACATACTTCCACTTATAATGCCAGTTTCAATGCGTTTTAATATCGCATCAAAATTTCCTCTTAAATTCTTTTCTAACTTTGCCATCTCGTTTTCTCCTTCAATCTATGTTTTTTGCCACATAACGATGATAATAAGTTTTGCAGTATTCATCGAATAATTAGGGTTATTAACGAAATAATTACAAATCAATATTTATTTTATACTCATCATCAATAAGAATATAATTTACACCATTTTCTTCTACCTGTTCTAATACTCTTGCATTATCCTCTAACACACTTTCCAAAGTACAATACTCATCATCTAAACGGTCTTCAATTGTACTCGCATATTTTTTTATATCATCAAAATGATTTTTAATATAGTTTTCACTCATAATAAGACAATAGTATCTTATATCATCAAGATAATCGTTCTCAAAATCCTTTTCCCAGTCAAATGGAATATAACATCCCTCTACAATGAGATTTTGTTTATTCTCTATCGCTGTCTTTATCATTTCACGTACAATCGGCCATAAATAATCTGTCAGTTCCTTATCATCACTCAAAGGTGTAAGTGTCGTATTTCCACTGCGAATAAGTCCCATTTTTAAGTGGTCTATGGATAGATACGGATATTTATATTTTTCTAGTAATTTTTGAGCAAGCACTGTCTTTCCTGTGTGCGATGCTCCTGCTATTAAAACAATCATGTAACTACTCCTCCAATTTTATAACTATCGAACTAGTCTGTGGTTTAATTGATACTCCATTCCACATTGTTTCCGGTTCAACATTATCCATGTCAACCAAACCATTTTTCAACATTACGACGTGCTTCCTTTAGTCGTTCATCAAGTCTGCTAACTTTTTGTGGACAATCGTCAACGTTGACATTCCAAAGCTGTTTTATTCCCTCTGACACATATCTTATCATTTTTGCAAAATTAGATAAAAACTCTTCATCGCACAACATTTTTCCATTGACTCTTGTCATAAGCGTATATGCAGTTTCATTTTCTACGCAATATTCTAATATCTGTGGAACAGATATGCGACCATTCAACCATGCAGCAATGTCTCTTTCATTATCCGTTTCAACTGTATGCTTCTGTATTTTTAATACATACTTTGAAAATATAAGTACATCCGATTTTGACATTTCTATTTCATTTCTCGTATAAATCTGATTATCCACTATTTTCTTGATTTTTTCTGGAATATATAACATATTTTATCTTCACTATCGTTTTTAACTTTACATTTATAATCAAGCACGTTAGCACAATTAACTTATTTCGGCAAACTTCGATTTTTCTAGTTCTAAAACTGTAATTGTTATTTCCGATTTGGTTTTCTTTTGATAGCCAACAATTTCATGTAATCATCAATATCAGCCGTATTGATTGGTTCAAACATAACCCATTTCCCGTCATGATAGATTTTTGCCCCATCATACTGCCTACAAACATCATTAGAAAGAGTATCCCTTATAGCTTCAAATTTTGCTCTTTCATCCTTTCCAAAAATAATCATGAAACCAACGCAACTACTTTTTGCGTATAAGCTGCAAAGGGTTTTTCCACCTCTGCGATACTTATACTCATAAGTCCAATTCTTACCACCAGTATTCCACAACTGTTCCATATCATATTTTCCATCAATAGCCGTACATAACGCTTTCCAAACTTCATACAAGGACTGTCCAAGTAATTCAGTCATATTTGATTGAGATGGTATATTTTCAAGCATAATATCTCCTCCGCAACTTCGAAGTTGCCTATTTCTTACTCTTTTATCGATTCTGTAATATCAGATATGTAATTCCTATACTACAAATCATTGTTACAACATATATTATCATATTACTTTTTCTCTTTTGCAATAAA
>CAOXUF010000083.1 GCA_948560485.1 uncultured Eubacterium sp. | reverse complement strand
TCAGAGTGAAATGCCATATGATGCACCAAAGCAGAAAGCATATATGAGCCATGATGGTCAAGTGAAAGGGTATGCATCCATTAAAGTAGATGATGGTGTAAACAAATTTGAAAGTTATGGTATCGGTGCTTATTGTTATAACAGAGATGCAGATATAGAGATTTTCAGTGCCGTAGAAGTACCCGATAAGAAGGGGGTAAAATTACATAATACATGTACTGTAAAATTAAACGGAAATGGAAAGATTTTGCATGTTATCAATGATAAAGGTGATGCTACAGAATTTGGTGGAAATGCATCCCGTATTATGGAATATGAAAATGGATTGATACAATAAGGTGTTTATTAATTAAAAGTTGAATTTTGCAAATATAAGGAGGTTGAAATGATATTACAAGAAACTTACACATTGGCAAATGGGGTGAAGATTCCGAAGATTGGGCTTGGTACATGGCAGATACCGGACGGAGAAGATACATATAATTCGGTAATGTTTGCACTAAAAAACGGTTATCGTCATATTGATACTGCGAAAGCGTATGGAAATGAGGCAAGCGTAGGAAGAGCAATAAAGGATTTCGGAATTGCAAGAGAAGATATCTTTGTGACAACAAAACTTCCGGCAGAATGCAAAGGATATGATATTGCAAAAAAATGTTTTGAGGAGTCATTGTCAGATTTAGGACTTGGATATATTGATTTGTATTTGATTCACGCACCATGGCCATGGGACAAAATGGGAATGGACTGCACAGAAGGAAATATTGAAAGTTGGAAAGCTTTAGAAGAAATATACGAGAGTGGAAAAGCAAGAGCGATTGGAATTTCCAATTTTGCACCGGAGCATATACAGCCGATACTGGATAATTGTAAGGTAGTTCCTATGGTAGACCAGATAAGTTTTCATGTAGGAAACAGACAGGAGCATATTGTAGCAAAATGTAAGGAGAACAATATACAGTTGATGGCATACTCACCATTGGCTACAGGTGGGTTGGTAAATGATGAGTATGTTGCAAAGATTGCTGAGAAATACAATGCAACAATTCCACAGATTTGCGTGAGATATTGTATCCAGAAAGGTGCAGTAGCAATTCCGAAATCAACAAAAGAAGAGAGAATTATTTCAAACGTACAGGTTGATTTTGAAATTAGTGACGAGGATATGGCATATCTGGATAAAAAATAAGGTATCTCATGGTATAGATAGTATTTTATTCGTATTAAAATATGAATTATATTTATCTAATAAAGAAGAATTACAAAAATTAGTTGATAATATTTTAGAAAAAAGATAAAAAAAGGGGCTATCGTACTAGAGTTTTTAGTGTGATATGCCCCTTGTATGTATTTTTAGAGATTTTACAATATGTTGTTTTTATACTGTCCAGCCGCCATCTAAGGTGATAATCTGACCGGTCATGTATGGGCTGGCTGTAAGGAGAGCACAGACGGTCTTTGCAACGTCAGCCGGTGTTCCGAGACGTCCGGCAGGAATCTCGTCTACAATTTGTTTTACATCTTCGTCGGTTAGGTGAGCGTTCATTTTCGTGTCAATAATGCCACAGGCAATAGCATTTACCTGAATATTGGAAGGAGCCAGTTCTTTGGCAAGCGCTTTGGTAAATGTATTGACGGCCCCCTTTGTTGCAGAGTATGCTGTCTCGCAGGAAGCTCCGCAGCTTCCCCAGACAGAAGAAATATTAATGATTTTCCCACTACCTTCTTTCAAAAAGACTGGAATTACTGCCTGACTAAGAGAAATGGCAGATGTAACATTTGTATTCCATATATTGTTCCAGGATTCTCGTGTCAAATCCTGTAGTAATCCGATAATAGAAATACCTGCATTATTAATTAAAACCTCTACCTGAAATTGTTTTTCTTCTATATAAGTAAGTAAACTTTTTGCAGTATCAAAATCTGATAAATCACACTGAAAAGGAAAAAAATTATTTCCAAGCCGCAGAGCCAATTCGTCAATAGATTTTTCGTTGCTGTAATAAGTACCTATCACAGAATAGCCCTGAGTTATTAATAGTTCTGAAATGGCGGCTCCAATTTCCCCTGAAGCGCCGGTTACGATTGCTGATTTTTTCATGATAATCTCCCATTAAGTGTTTCAACAAAAAATAATATTCTACGTATAAAATACCATAGATAAAAAAGAATTGCTACAAGATGATAATAAAACTGGTTGACATAGTTTGTCTGCAATGTTATGATTGTAATAAATTTGTAACATTTAGGCTATAAAAATAAATAACGGAGGCGTATAAAAATGAGACGCTATAATGTGGAGAAAATTATTAGTGGAGTGCTTACAGTAGTGATGACTACAACACTTGCACAGCCAGTGTTTGCAGAAGAATTAAATACTGAAATACCAAGCGCAGGTGCTACTGTTGCGATAGAAGAATATATAAATAATGTTGGAAGTGAAGAAGACTTGTCAAAATATCTTCCGGCGCCGGAGCAGAAAACACAGCCTGTACAAAAGGTAGAAAACAAAAACGAAAGCAAAGAAAGTAAGATGTTTTCAGATATTGCCATTGCCCGTGTGAGTGGTGGTCGGGAAGATTATGTAAACGTCAGGAAAAAGCCGAATGCAAAGTCAAAACGTGTAGGTAAAATTTACAATAATTGTGGTGCAAGAATTGTTGAAACCACAAAAAGCGGATGGTACAAAATTGTATCAGGAAATTGCAGAGGATATATTAAAGCAGAATATTTTGTGACAGGAAAAAAAGCACAGTCAAATGCATTAGATAACGGATATGTATTTGCCAATGTAAAAGATTCCGGGGTACATGTAAGAAAATCAGCCAATACTAAGGGAAGTATTGTAACGAACGTTTACCACAATGAAAATTATGTTATTAAAAAATTCAGTGATGATGGTAAATGGGTAAAAGTGAAAATCGGCGATGGTGTCAGTGGCTGGGTATCTTCCGATTATGTAAAAGTAAGTGTAGATATGGAAACAGCAATCACCAATGCTGAAGAGAAAGCAAAGATTAAAGCACAGAAAGAACAGGAAGAAAGAGAACGACAGGCACAGTTAGCAGCAGAGGCTGAACAGAATAAGCAGTCTGATAACAATGATGAGCCGGCTCAGAACAGTAATATAAACGCAAACAACAACAGCAATAATAGTAATAATACATATACACCACCAAAGACAAATACACCAAAGCCAACATCGAAGCCATCTTATGGCAATGCATCAGGTTCCGGTGCGTCAGCGGTCGTAGCATATGCAAAACAGTTCCTTGGAAATCCATACGTATATGGAGGTTCCAGTTTAACAAACGGAACAGATTGTTCAGGGTTTACAATGTCAGTGTATGCACATTTTGGCTATTCATTAAACCGTTCATCTTATACTCAGGTATATAATGGAAGAGCAGTTTCTATGAGTGCATTATTACCGGGAGACTTGTTATTCTACAAATATAACAGTTCTACAATCAGCCATGTAGCTATGTATATTGGCGGTGGACAGATTATACATGCGTCAACACCATCTACAGGTATTATTATCAGTGGAATGGGTTCACCATGTGCGGCTAGAAGAATTATAAATTAAAAAACAAATATAAAAAAAGCTATTATGATGAAACCACTTTCATTGTGATAGTTTTTTCTTATTTTATATGTATATATTTCAATATGTTGTCAAGAACTTATGTAGAAAATGCACAATTTCATTACATGTTTACAAAACATTTGTTCTTTTTTGATTCGACAAAGATTTACATAAAAAAACACGAAAAAAGGTTAACAATGTTAATAACTCGGTTAATAACCCATATTTTCGAGAAAAATTGCAGAAAAAAATATGTTAATAACTTGAGTTTAACACAATTATGTCAATATTCGTCGAAAAAGGAAAAAAGGCATAATATTGTGTAAATTGCACAATAACTTAGTTAAAAATATAACTAATGAAAATTTTGTGTTTTTCATTGTTAAACATATGCAGAGTATGGTATAATTTAGGTACTAGATAAGGAAAGGAAGTGGTACCATGAAAATTAAAATTTTCGGAAAAAATATTGAAGTTACAGAAGGCATCAAAAGTGCTATTGATGAGAAACTAGGTAAGTTGGACAAGTACTTTGCAGAAGAGATTAGAGCAGATGTAACTCTCAGCGTGAACCGAAACGATCACAAGGTGGAGGTAACAATTCCTGTAAAAGGCAATATTATTAGAGCGGAAGAGATTAGTGAAGATATGTATGCTTCTATTGACATGGTTGAGGAGACAATAGAGCGTCAGTTAGTAAAGTATAAGAACAAACTGATTGATAAGAAAAAATCATATCGAGATAATTTTACAGCGGACTATATTGATGCTGATTATGAGGATGACGAGGATGCAGTTAAGATTGTAAGAACCAAAAGTTTTGGTGTAAAACCTATGGATGCAGAAGAGGCTTGTGTACAAATGGAATTATTAGGACATAACTTCTTTGTTTTCTTAAATGCAGATACAGATGAAGTAAATGTAGTTTACAAGAGAAAAGGTGGAACATACGGATTAATTGAACCGATTTTCGACTAAAAGAATATTTATAAGATGGTGCTAAAATGGCACCGCCTTTTTTCTTTTTATAGTAAATTTATGCTTGTTCATGGAAAGTTTACAATATTTACAATAATATAAAATCTAAGATGTTGAATTACTATGACGAAAATGGTAATATATTGATTAGCGTGTGAAATAGATTTCACAAATATATTAGAGGAGATTACCATGAGTGTAATTAGTAAGATTATAGGAACACATAGTGAGCGTGAATTAAAAAGACATAATGGGACTTTAGAAAAAGTTCTTGCATTTAAACCGGAAATGGAAAAGCTTTCTGAGGAACAGATGAAAGCAAAAACGGAAGAGTTTAAGAAGAGATTAAAAGAGGGCGAGACATTAGATGATATTTTGCCGGAGGCATTTGCTTTGGTTAGAGAAGCAACAAAAAGAACTCTTGGGACAGAACATTATCCATGCCAGATTTTAGGTGGAATTATCCTTCATGAAGGTCGAATCGCAGAGATGAAAACAGGTGAAGGTAAGACACAGACATGTTTACTTCCTGCATATCTGAATGCATTAGAAGGAAAAGGTGTTCATATTGTAACAGTTAATGAGTACCTTGCTACCCGTGATGCGGAATGGATGGGACAGGTTCACAGATATCTGGGGCTTTCCGTCGGCTGTGTGCTGGCAGATATGGAACACGAGGACAAGAAGGCAGCATATGACTGTGATATCACATATATTACAAATAATGAACTGGGATTTGATTATCTGCGAGACAATATGGTTGTCTACAAAGAACAATTGGTTCAGCGTGGATTATCATACTGTATTATTGATGAGGTCGATTCCGTTTTAATTGATGAGGCAAGAACTCCTTTGATTATTTCGGGACAGAGTGGAAAGTCTACGAAGTTATATGAAATGTGTGACATTCTGGCAAGACAGATGGAGCGTGGTACTGCAAATCCTGAACTTAGTAAAATGGATGCCATTATGGGTGTTGATATAGAAGAAGATGGAGATTTCCTTGTAAACGAAAAGGACAAGATTGTCACACTGACACAGGATGGTATTGCAAAGGTTGAAAAGTTTTTCCATATTGACAATTATGCGGATGCAGAGAATCTTGAGTTACAGCACAATGTGATTTTGGCTCTGCGTGCACATAACCTGATGCATAGAGATCAGGATTATGTAGTAAAGGACAATGAGGTTTTAATTGTAGATGAGTTTACCGGACGTATTATGCCGGGTAGAAGATACTCTGATGGATTACATCAGGCGATTGAAGCAAAAGAGCATGTAAAGGTAAACCGTGAAAGCAAAACTCTTGCTACAATTACATTTCAGAATTTCTTTAATAAGTATGAAAAGAAAGCAGGTATGACAGGTACCGCTTTAACAGAGGAAAAAGAATTCAGAGATATCTACAGTATGGATGTTGTTGAAATTCCAACAAACAAACCAATTGCAAGAATTGATAAAAATGATGCTGTATTTAAGACAAAACGTGGCAAATTAAATGCAGTGGCAAATGAAATAGAAGAGGCATACAAAAAGGGACAGCCCGTATTGGTAGGTACAATCAATATTGATTCTTCAGAAGAGATTAGTACAGTGTTAAAAAAACGTGGTATTCCACATAAGGTATTGAATGCGAAGTTCCATGAGATGGAGGCTGAAATCGTAGCAGAGGCTGGACGCCATGGGGCAGTAACGATTGCCACAAATATGGCTGGTCGTGGTACTGATATTAAACTTGATGAAGAGGCAAAGGCAGCAGGTGGATTAAAGATTGTTGGTACAGAGAGACATGAATCCAGACGTATTGATAATCAGCTGCGTGGTCGTTCCGGTCGTCAGGGAGATGTCGGTGAATCAAAATTCTTTATCTCTTTAGAAGATGATATTATGAGATTATTTGCTTCTGAAAAATTGATGTCAATCTTTAATGCACTGGGAGTTCCGGAAGACGAAGAATTACACCATAAATCTCTTACCAACACAATCGAAAGAGCACAGAAGAAGATTGAAGGAAATAATTTTGGTATTAGAAAGAACCTTATGGAATATGATAAGGTAAACAATGACCAGAGAGAAATAATTTATGCAGAAAGAGCAAGAGTGCTCAATGGCGAAAATATGAGAGATGCCATTATCAAAATGGTAAATGAAGTCATTGAATCTCAGGTAGATATGTTCATCCGTGATGACCAACAGGCAAAGGACTGGGATTTGGCAGGACTTGCTCAGTCATTATTTGAAATTATTCCTTTTAAACTTTCTATGAAACAGGAAGAAATGGAAGACTTAAATAAATCTGAATTTAAACAGATGTTAAAAGAAGAAGCATTGAAATTATACGAGGCAAAGGAAGCAGAATTCCCAGAGCCGGAACATATCAGAGAGTTGGAAAGAATTGTTCTTTTGAAAGTTATTGATAGAAAGTGGATGGATCACTTAGATGACATGGAACAGTTAAAGCAGGGAATCGGGCTTATGGCTTATGGTCAGAAGGATCCTGCGATTGAGTATAAGATTCAGGGCTTTGAGATGTTTGGATTTATGATTGAAAACATTAAGATAGACACAGTAAAGACTTTGTATCATATTCAGGTGGAGCAGAATGTAGAGCGTGAAGAGGTAGCAAAGGTTACCGGAACGAACAAGGATGATGACAGCGGAGTGAAAAAGCCAAAGCAGAGAGAAGAGGCAAAAGTTTATCCAAACGATCCATGTCCTTGTGGAAGTGGTAAAAAGTATAAAAATTGCTGTGGCAGAAAAGCATAAGTGAATTTGTGTTTTTTATAAAATAAATAAAGGTGTTGCCGTACAAAGAAAATATTTCGTGCGACAGCACCTTTTTGAAGATTAATGTTGAGGTATTTTTGTGGTTGAATTAGAGCAGTACAAATACGAATGGAGTCAATATGAAAGCATGGTAAAGGAATTAGCAGATTCGTTTCATATTGATATCAGACAGGCGAGAATTGAAGAAATTGAACAGATGATGGAAGAGGCAGGATTTTGGGACAATATAGAAAAATCAAGCGAAATCATGAAAGGGTTAAAAATGCTCAAAGGCAGTCTGGAATTGATTGACCATCTTCAGAGTCAGTATGAAGACTTAGGTGTTTTAATAGAGATGGGTAATGAAGAAGAAGATCCGGATATGGTGGAAGAGGTGGAAGCAGAGTGGAAAGCCTTTGTAAAACAATTTGATAAGGTAAAAATTGAGACGCTT
>CAOXUF010000082.1:1325-7912 GCA_948560485.1 uncultured Eubacterium sp. | reverse complement strand
TAATATAATCTTATCAATATCAGGTGTAGACGCACCACTCTCCCACTTTGATACCGACTGCCTTGACACATCCATCTGTGCCGCCAGCTCTTCCTGTGACCATCCTTTTTGCTTTCTAAGCAAAATAATCTTATCTGCTAACTTCATAACAAACCTCCAATTATTATTCTATCATCTTTTTTATGATAAGAAAACTCTAACATTTGCATCAAAAAACAACCACCAATCAGACTTTTCAATTTGTCAACTGGCGGTTGCATCCCTTTATTTCTGCGGAATATTTGACCTAAACAAGATAATAGTATAAATAATGTCCATCATCGCGGGCCTGCTCTATATATACCATCTCTCCGATTTTTATATTATTATAATCAGATTTATTTCTTACTATAATTGCATCTTCTATCATACCTTCATCCGTTTCACAAGTTACAAACCATTTTTGCTGTCTCATCACTGTCAGATTTTCTGAATGTACTTTTGCTATTACTTTCAACTTCAAAATCTTAGTTTTTTCAGGATTGTATATCACATCTCTTTCTATTATAAGTTCCAGCCATGATAGAAGATTCACTCCTACAAAAGCGCTGGCAATGTAGAGAAACAATCTGTATATTGTCTGTTCTTCTGAAAACATCCATGGCAAATTTAAATGTGCAATAGTTTGAAAAACAAAACATATCAATGCAAGGATAAAAAATATTATAAATCTTTTTATCCACGATTTCACCATCTTGCGTTTATATAAATCCTTAATTTCTTCCTGCTCATCTTCACTTGCAATATGAAAATCAAGTTCTCTGATATAAACTACTGCCATAATTCTACCCTTATCTTTATAATTTTATTCAGTATATATTATCCTATTTAATTATTCAACATATTTAATAATAATTTTTAATTCATATTAGAAATTCATAATTTCAAAGGTGTTCATCACACCTCATGGAGTTTTAATAAAATCCTCCAAACGCCTTGAATATGGTGAGAGCGGCATTTACGGTATATCAAGGAACATAAGCAACTATTCTATTTTAATCTTCTGACAAGCGGCAAGTTGAATAATTATCTCGCTGATGTAAACGAGCAGGCAAAAAAATTGTTCTTTCGGCTGGTGAAACAGTTGACAGAGAATGAAAGCATAACCAAGCAACTCAAAGCGAATAATTCAATAGAGCGGATTACTCTAATGAATAACATCCGCAACAAAGCCTCAGAAACCGTAAATCATGATATAATTTACATCTAAAGAAAGGCGTAGGCAGGGAGATTTAACATCTCTCTGCCTCGCTATTTTAATCATCTTCTTCATCGTTAGACCAATCGGATATCATATGCAATTCTCCTGAATCCATATCTATTGCCATATTATCTCCCATTCGCATCAATAAATCTCCGTCAGAATCTATTGCCATATTATCAGAAATTGAATGAGCAAAGTCGCCATCCTCAAAATCAAAAAAATGTTTACCCATATATTACCTCCATTAATAATCGTATTTATCTCTAAAACTTTGAAAGGTGCATTTTTGAATTGATTTATTTTATCTTGCTCCACATATTCAAAAGCTGTCAAATATATTTCCTATCCAGTACCCAATCTATCAGCATAAATCATATCCGTTTCAATTCTTGCGCCATTCATGTCTATCGCTTCAATTGTTATGTAATAAGTGCATTGTTTTTCTGCTTTCGTTATTTAATAATATCCGTTTTGCTGGCATATCTGTTGGATTGTTTCAGCAAAGATAGATCTGGATTTTTTATTGTCGTTGGTGTTTGCGTTCTTTTTGTCTATATAACTGTCTCTAACCTGTTGCCACAATCCATGTTTTTTAATCCATTCAATTTTGTCGGGCAGTTTATAAAATCCTTTAGGTTGGTATTCCCACGAATAACTATTTTGCTTTTTGTTATAACGAATATATTGCTGCCGGCCGTCGCCGCATTCGTAGATAATACAAAAGTCGCAACTGTGTAGGATACGAGAATTCACTCTATCCTTTACTTTAATTGAAAGAACACGAGTGGAGTCTTCGGTATAATCATATCCGAAAATCGAATACCCATATGGATTAGTGACTTTATCTAAGCCCTTGTGAAGAATGTTACGTATTTCTTCGGCTGAGTAGTCTTCATCAGGATCATTTACTTGAATATTCACATCAAAATCAAAACCAGTGTTGGAATTACAATCACGGGTTATCATATTTCGTTTGCTACTGCCCACGAAATGGTATTGAAAAGTGAATTTTTCTCTGACTTCATCTTGTAGCCTGTGAATAATTTCAAAGAGTTCTTTTCTAATTAGTTCCCATTCTTCATTAGGAACATACTCAAAATTGTGCATAATCTTATCTCCTTTTATCCCAAGCCGCTCAAATAGATTTTATTTAATCTAAATCAAATTAGTATATACTCATTATATTTAGATGTCAACTATTTTTCAACAAATTTCGTATTTCCGTATTTCGTATTTATTTAATAATAATTTTTAAGAGATATTGACTTTTTTTTTATTTTAACATACACTATACTAAATGGCGAAAGATATGACATTCCATTTGACAAAACGAAACCCATTAGAGGCGGCTATCCTCTAATGGGTTTCTTGCTCTTTACAGTGAGCTATTCTGTTTAGGCTAGAGCTATCTACTTATCTCTGTCTAACCATTTGCATATGTAGAAAACAACTACACCTGCCAATACAGAGACAATGAAAGATATAACACTTTCCAAATGACTCACCTCCTTCCGCTGGAAAGAGTCGACAGCAAATTCATTATATCATATGTTTTAATCACATTCTATATGTTGCGTCACTTTTTATTTATATTTTTATAATTTTTAGATTATAAAAAAACCGCAGTGACTATAGCACTACGATTTTTTATTATCCACTATTAATTTCATTTATGTATTATATCACTCTTTATTTTTCATACATATAACAACAATTGCAATTATTGCAATCAATATAAGCGCTGCAATTCCTGCTACAGCAAACACATTCACTACCATCCTTTTATCTCCCTATGCTCTGACTTTGATATGTGTTTCTCTCAGTTGCTGCTCTGTTACCTCTCCCGGTGCACCGCACATCAAATCCTGTGCATTGCCATTCATTGGGAATGGAATCACCTCACGAATATTCTCTTCATCACGAAGTAACATAATCATACGGTCAACACCTGGTGCCATACCCGCATGTGGTGGCGCACCAAACTGGAATGCATTATAAAGAGCACCAAACTTTTCTTTCAAATCTTCCTCTGTATATCCTGCAATTTCAAAGGCTTTAATCATAATCTGCATATCATGATTTCTTACAGCTCCTGATGATAATTCTACACCATTACATACAATATCGTACTGGTATGCCAGAATCTCTTCCGGATTCTTTGTCTCAAGTGCCTCAAGTCCTCCCTGTGGCATTGAGAACGGATTGTGTGTAAATATCATCTGCTTTGCCTCTGTATCATATTCATACATCGGAAAATCATTAATATAACAGAACTTAAATGCATTCTTTTCGATTAAATCAAGTCTTGTTCCTAACTCACTTCGAATTTGTCCTGCATAAACAGATGCTGTCTTTTCTGTATCTGCAATAAAGAAGATTGTATCAAGAGCCTTAAGATTTCCCAATTCTCTGATTTCATCCTTCATATCTTCCGGAATAAATTTATCAATCGGTCCTTTGTATGCTCCATCTTCTAATACTTCCAAATATCCAAGTCCACCCATACCAATACTTTGGGCAAACTTCAATAACTTCTCATGCTGTCCCTTTGACAACTTCTGATTAATTACAATAGCGCGAACTGTCTTTCCATGGAAAGGTTTAAATGTACATCTCTGGAAAAAGTCCGTCACATCAATAATTTCTAATGGATTGCGAAGGTCCGGCTTATCTGTACCATATTTCAGCATTGCTTCCTTATAACTGATAATTGGGAATGGTGCCTGTGTTACTTCATAACCTTCTGGTGCAAATTTATTAAATGTGTCTGCCAGCACTTCTTCACCTACTCTAAATACATCCTCCTGTGTAGCAAAACTCATCTCAAAATCTAACTGATAAAATTCTCCCGGCGATCTGTCTGCTCTTGCATCCTCATCTCTAAAACAAGGTGCTATCTGAAAATATTTATCAAAACCTGACACCATAAGTAACTGTTTGTACTGCTGTGGTGCCTGTGGCAATGCATAAAATTTACCTTTGAATTTTCTTGACGGAACAATATAATCTCTCGCTCCCTCCGGAGATGATGCACAAAGAATCGGCGTCTGAATTTCTAAGAATCCCATATCTGTCATCTTCTGTCTTAAGTATGAAATAACTTTTGATCTGAAAATCATGTTATCCTTTACTTTTGTATTTCTTAAATCTAAATATCTGTATTTCAGTCTTACGTCTTCTCTTGTCTCTTTAGACGTCATAATTTCAAATGGAAGCTGTGTGTAAGTCTTTCCTAATACATCTACTTTCTTTGCATCTAATTCAATTGTTCCTGTTGGAATCTTTGGATTGTATGTTTCCTCATCTCTATGTTCAATCGGTCCCTCTACAGAAATACAATCTTCCTTGCTAAGTCCCTCTAATAATGATGTATCACGCATTACTACCTGCATAACACCATACATATCTCTTAAGTCAATAAATGATACTCCACCGTGATCACGTATATTCTCAATCCAGCCTGCGATTTTGATAGTTTGTCCCACGTTGGCTTCTGATAATTGATCCATTGTCACATCACGATAAATGTTGTTTGTGTTTACGTCCATTTCGTTCTCCCTTCAAAATTCATTATTTATTGAGCGTTTTTGTTTTCAAGATAAGTCAAAGATTTTCTAAAAAATAACAAAAGACTCATCCTTTATCAGAACGAGTCTTTTTGTATATCTCATAGCCGTCCTGAAAACTTTTCTCTCAGGACGAACCAATTATTACTAATTTGTCCGCGGTACCACCTGACTTACTGCTTACACAGCCACTCATCGGTGAGTTAAGGGTTTGTTCAACTCTCACCTGCTGTTTATCGTTCAGCTACGGCTCACCTACTAAAGCTTACTTAATCAGACATCTATTCTGATTGCATCTCGCTCTTTCAGATTGCTGCTCCAGAGTGTTATTCACCTTAATTCATTCTACAGGACTTCCACCAACACCTGCTCTCTGTCAGCGATAATCAAAGCTACTTCTCTCTTTCAACGCCATTAAACTTGATTATATAATATGAAAATGAATGTGTCAAATATTTTTATCCTATCAACATAAATCCACATCTTACCACAAATGCCACAATCCATGCAATCATACATTGTAGTAATACTACCACAACTGCCCATTTCCCACCAAGTTCTCTTTTCACAGAAGATACTGCTGCCACACAAGGTGTATATAGCAATGTAAACACTAAAAATACAATTGCACTCTTGGCTGTAAACATTGTTGAAAGCGCTCCACCACCTAACAGCACCGTCAATGTGCTGACCACACTTTCTTTCGCTGTAAATCCTGTAATTAATGCTGTCGAGGCTCTCCAGTCCCCAAATCCAAGCGGTGCAAATATTGGTGCAATCACGCCACCCAGCATGGCAAGAATACTATCTCCTGCATCATCTACAATATTAAAATGTAAATCAAATGTCTGTAAGAACCATATTATTAAAGAAGCTAAAAATATAATCGTAAACGCCTTCGTAATAAAATCTTTCGCCTTATCCCACATCAGATGCAGTACACTTTTCGTACTTGGTAATCTATAGTTTGGAAGTTCCATAACAAACGGAACCGGCTCTCCTTTGAACTTCGTTCTGTCCAAAATTAATGCATACAAAATTGCAACAATAATGCCTGTAAAATAAAGCCCTGTCATAACCAATGCTGAATTACCTTTAAAAAATGCTGCGGAAAAGAATGCATATATTGGAATTTTTGCTGAGCAGCTCATAAATGGTGTCAGCATAATTGTCATTTTTCTGTCTCTCTCTGAAGGCAGGGTTCTTGTTGCCATGATAGCCGGAACAGAACAGCCAAACCCAATAATCATTGGTACAAAACTCCTGCCGGAAAGTCCCAATTTTCTAAAAAGTTTATCCATCACAAAAGCAATTCTTGCCATGTATCCACTATCTTCCAATAAAGACAAAAAGAAAAACAACACTACGATAATTGGAAGAAAACTAAGTACGCTTCCCACACCTACAAAAATTCCATCCAGCACAAGTGACTGTAAAACCTTATTTACACTGGCCACGTTCATAGCGTTTTCACATAAAGTGCTGATGCTGCTAATGCCCATATCCATGAATTCCTGAAGCCTTACACCTATAACTCCAAATGTCAGCCAGAATATCATTGCCATAATAACTACAAAAGATGGAATTGCCGTATATTTGCCTGTAAGAATTTTGTCAATTTTTCGGCTTCTGATGCGCTCCTTACTTTCCTTCGGTCTCACAACAGTTTCCCTGCACACTTTATCTATAAATGTAAATCGCATCTTTGCAAGGGCCGCATGCCTGTCCATTCCACTCTCTTTTTCCATCTGAATAATAATATGCTCAATCATTTCTTT
>CAOXUF010000082.1:0-1315 GCA_948560485.1 uncultured Eubacterium sp. | reverse complement strand
CGTCCAGATGAAGACGCTCTATAACTTCTTCGTCTCCTTCAATTAACTTACTGGCAGCAAAACGCACCGGAACCTGATTCTTGTGGGCATGGTCATCTATTAAATGCATTATGGAATGAATTCCTCTATGTACTGCACCGCCATCTTCTCCGTCTGCCTCACAAAAATCCATTCTTCCCGGACGTTCTCTGTGAACTGACACATGCATTGCATGTTCTATCAACTCATCTACACCTTCGTTTTTTGCTGCGGAAATAGGAACTACCGGAATCCCCAATGTGGCTTCAAGTTTGTTCACATCAACAGAACCGCCATTCTTTGTAACTTCGTCCATCATATTCAGTGCCAGTACTGTAGGAATATTTAATTCTATCAACTGCATTGTAAGATACAGATTTCGTTCAATGTTTGTCGCATCTACAATATTGATAATTCCACGAGGTCTGTCATCTAAAAAATAATGCCTGGACACCACTTCCTCATTCGTGTATGGTGACATAGAATAAATTCCCGGCAAATCTACCACCATTGTATTTTCCTGTCCTCTGATTGGCCCATCCTTTCTGTCTACAGTCACTCCGGGAAAATTTCCTACATGCTGATTCGCTCCTGTCAGCTGATTAAATAATGTCGTCTTTCCACAATTTTGATTTCCGGCAAGACCAAAAGTAATTAACTGTCCTTTTTCTATTTCATCACCGCGTTGTTTTACATGATAAATGCCCGATTCACCAATATGAGGGTGTTTAGTCGAATTATGTAAACCTTTCCCCTTTAATTCTCTGTCGTTATCCTTTATACTCTCCTTTTTATCAAGAACCTCTTCTATGTCAATACAAGCAGCATCTTCTTTTCTCAATGTCAACTCATATCCCCACAGTCTATACTCAATAGGGTCTCCCATGGGTGCTGCCTTAATATATTGAATCTCTGTTCCCTGTATCAGGCCCATGTCGAGAAAATGTCTGCGCAGCTGTCCTTCTCCACCAACATTCTTAATTTTTGCAATTTGTCCCTGCTTTAACTCTGAAAGTTTCATTTTTAACTCTCCTTCTGCTCTATTCTACCTTGCATACAAATAGCAGTATTTTTTACCAGTTTATCTTTTTGTATTGATTTTACTTCTTACTTATTATATTGTAATGAACAAAAGATGTAAACTAGGAGGAACAAAATGGATTTTTTGAAAACTAATTATAAAGGCCTATTATTATGTCTATGTATTGCTATTCCATCATGGTTTGCCGGAAAGGCATTCCCAATAATTGGCGGTGCTGTGATTGCCATTATTGCAGGCATGATAATTACACTTTTT
>CAOXUF010000081.1:3326-7976 GCA_948560485.1 uncultured Eubacterium sp. | reverse complement strand
ACTCTTTCCCTACACGACGCTCTTCCGATCTGGTGTAAACAACATCAACATGTATACCAGATTATACAAGAATAATGAGGCCAAAATTCCTGTGCCGCATATGTTTATCATCATTGATGAGTTTGCGGAATTAAAGAGAGAAGAACCTGATTTCATGCGTGAGCTGATCAGTGTTGCGCAGGTTGGTCGAAGCTTGGGAGTACACCTGATTCTGGCAACCCAGAAGCCGAGTGGTACGGTAGATGACAATATCTGGAGTAACTCGAAGTTCAGGTTGTGTCTGCGTGTTCAGGACAGGCAGGACAGTAACGATATGCTTCACAGACCGGATGCCGCATACATTACGCAGGCCGGACGTTGCTATATGCAGGTTGGTAACGATGAGTTGTTTGAGCTGTTCCAATCCGGATTCAGTGGAGCAGTCTATGATGATGAAAACGGCAGTCTGAAATCGGATATTGCCCACATGCTCTCCGTATCGGGAAAAGCGGCATTGATTGGAAACCGTATGAAGCTGAAACAGATGGCGATTATTAAGAAAAACTGGATCGTTGAATTGCTTACTGCACTTTCGGAAGTTGAGATTCCAGAGAATCTTTCTCTGGCAGCCTTGTTACAAAATAACGGACTTTTGGAAGTGTATATACAAAAAGTATTTGCGCTTTTTGCGGAAAGGAATATTGATTATCCATATAGTGAGTATAACGCTCTGCGCATCAAGGATTTGATTGTGGCATTGGCAGATGTTTCAAAAGAAAATGAAGTGGAGGAAGATAAAGATATCCTTGCAGATCAGGTTATTCAGTGTGCTGATGCGAAGCGTTATAAACTGCCGGAGAAAAAACAGAAAACTCAGTTGGATGCAGTAGTAGAATATCTGGCAAATCTTGCGGAAGAGAATGGATATGTCCATGATCTTCAGTTGTGGCTGCCCGTACTTCCGGTGGCACTTTATCTAGAAAACCTACCGTCCTATAAAAAAGAGGAGTATTTTGACGGGGTTAAGTGGAACACAGTCAGAAAAGAATGGAAGATCGAAGTCTTGATCGGACTATATGATGATCCGGTTAATCAGGCACAGGACACAGTGACAATCAATCTTTCGGGGAATGGTCATCATGCGGTAATTGGAACGGTTGCAAGTGGAAAGAGTACTTTCTTACAAACCTTTGTATATGCGTTAGTCAATCAGTATACACCCAGTGAGATCAATATTTATGCAATCGATTTTAGTACAAAAATGCTGTCGTCCTTTGAGAAGATGCCTCATGTCGGCGGAGTCATGTATGAGAACGATGATGATAAGTTAGCAAAATTCTTCAATATGTTAGGCACGATACTGGAGGAGCGAAAGAAGCTGTTTCGAGGTGGAAATTACAGTCAGTATGTGCGTGTCAACGGAGGTGTGGTTCCGTCTATCGTCATCGTGATAGATAATTATTCTAATTTTAAGATTAAGACCAATAATATTTACGAAGATATGATTATGCAGATATCCAAAGACGGTGTTAACTACGGTATCTTCTTGGTTATTACAGCCGGAGGTTTTGGTGCGTTAGAGATTCCGAACCGTATAGGAGATAATTTAAGGACAGTCATATGTTTGGAAATGAACGATAAGTTCCAGTATGCGGAGGCAATGCGTACCATGCATATTGATACGTTGCCGGAAGTCAATATAAAGGGAAGAGGCTTGGCTAAAGTGGGCGAGCAGCTCCTGGAATTCCAGACAGCTCTTGCTTTTGAAGCAGAAGACGACTTTAAGCGGATGGAGCAGATAGAAAGCCTTGCTGATTTAATGCAAGAAAAATGGATCGGTAAAAGGGCCAAAGCGATACCTGAGATACCCGAAAATCCAATTTGGCAGGATTTTGCAGAGTTGGAAGATACGGAAAAATTGTACAAGGACGACAGACATCTGCCCATCGGCTACAATATGAAGAATGCCGCAATATATGGTATTGACTTAAGCAGGACGTATTGCTATCTCATCGCCGGAAAAGCGAGAAGCGGTAAGACAAATTTCCTCAAGGTAATGTTAAAGGCAGCCTTGATGCGTAACGGCGAAGCTGCCATTATTGATTTTGGCGGAGATATGTCAGGTATTGCGGAAGGAGAATCAGTAACGGTTGTTGATGATGATGCCAAAATGTTCCGATTCTTTTCGGATTTACTGCCTGATTTCAAAGATAGAAATGTCAGAAAGAAGAAAAACGCACAGGCCGGAATGTCAGACGAGGAAATTTATGTTGATATGTGTACATATCAGGCAAAATTTATTTTCATTGCTGATTTTGCTGATTTCGCTACGCATGTGATGCATCCGACGGATGCCGGAGATGTGAGAGCTTTTGTTGAGAATATATTGGATAAAGGAAGTTTGCATAATGTCTATTGGGCGGCATGTTACACTCAAGAAAATGCTTCAAAGTTCGCAGGAACAAAAATATATGATTATTTCCTTAAATACAAGACAGGTATTCATTTTGGAGGCAATGTCATAGAACAGAAGATCATGAATTTTGATTATGTGCCTTATGCGGAGCAGAAAAAATCACAAAAGCCGGGTATTGGTATGCTTCCTGTCAATGATTACGAGGATGTATGTAAGGTGGTTGTTCCTTTGGTAAAAGGATAGAGAATGGAGCGGTAGTTGGTACAGTAAGATGGTTTCTTTAATGGCTTATTTAAAAACAAAACGGGATATTGCTAAATTAAATCCGATGGCAAAAGATCTAATTGCTAAAATAAGCGAAGACAAATGGGAAATAAAGCAGATATCCTCGTTACAAGAACTACAGGAGTATTTGATGGAAAACCCGCTTGTCCATTTGATCATCTATGATATATGTGACAGGTTTTCTTTAGAATATCTTCCTTTAATACGAAAGAGTTATCCACAGTCATGGCTTATGGTCTTAGCGGATGTCTCTGTCTCTCCGATGGAGTATGTACGGCCTAACCTTAGAGTTAATTCACTGTTGTTGAAGCCTTGGGAAAAACAGCAGGCCTATGATGTCTTATTTGACTTCTTCAGTGAATATCTAGCCTATGCCGTGAACGAAAAAAAGGAAGGTCTTCACTCTTATGTGGTAGAGTCCAGAGAAGGAACAATTCATCTTCCGTATGATCAGATATATTTTTTTGAAGCAAGAGAAAAGAAAATATATGTCTGCACCGGGAAAGAGGAGTATGGATTTTATTCTTCCATTGATAAATTATCTGAGGAACTACCGGATTATTTTATGAGATGCCACAGAGGATTTATAGTCAATACCAAAAAAATCAGGAAAGTCGTGCTATCGCAAAATATCATTTATCTGAGTGATGGATTTGAAGTGCCGCTTTCCAGAAGTTATAAAGCCGTATTAAAGGGGATGGAAAGATAATGGATCAAAACGATAAAGCGTATTATCTGAAAGATTTGGAACTGGCATTATTCCTGGCTCTGAAAGGTATGAAAGAGTTATACGGTTTCAGGATGAAGAATATACAAAACCCGAAGCTTGAACTTATCTATCAGACAATCTTTGAGCTTAAAAAGGAAAACCTGCTCTCTGTTCAGAAGTCACAGAGTCATAAAAAAGAGCAGTTTGCTATCAAACCGGAACTGGATCAAATATTAGATACAATAAAAAATGCTGAAAAAATACTAATGTATTTTAACAGACAATCGGAGCGTCCTGATCGATGTATTTATCTTGGAGACAGAGCGGTTCTCATCTCGGCATATGGAATATCCGGCAATATGAATCGAATTGAGAGCGTATCTGTCAGCATGTTGCCAGATACGATATGTGAATGTGGCTTTTGTATAGAGGAATTACTGAATGACGAGAGTATTTATAAAGAAGAAGAGATAGAGCATCCTGCATTGAGGAAAAGGGTGGATGCCCTGTTTGATAAAGAATTTGGTACGTTGGATGACGGGGAATGGGGAGACATAACAGATTGCCTGAAATTAATTTCTGTAAAGAGTAGACAATGTATCAGGCAGTATCTGCTGATAAAGGATGGGTTAAACGATTATTTTTCTTTGACAGATAAAGAAGGAAGCCATATTTTCATGTATTCCAGGAAGAAAGTAATAGATACATTGAAGATTGACATATGAAAGATAATATATAAGGGGACATAGCATAGATGGATTCATTGGAAAAGGGAATGGTACTGGGTGGTACTTACGAAATCATAGGGAAAATCGGTTTAGGCGGCGGAGGTGTCATATTTCTGGCAAGACATCTCAGACTACAGACTGATGTGGTTGTAAAAAAGATCAAAGATGACGTTCTAGGCAGAGTGGAATCAAGGAAAGAATCGGATATATTAAAAAAGCTGAAACATCCTTATCTGCCTAGAGTCTACGATTTCATAGAGACAGAAGACGGCGTCTATACAGTGATGGACTATATAAAGGGAGAAAATCTGGAAGATGCCGTGAAGAGACATGGTAAGTTTTCCCAGAAACAGGTAAAAAAATGGGCTGAACAGTTGGGAGAGGCACTTGCTTATCTTCACAGCCAACAGCCACCTATTATTCATAGTGATATCAAACCTGCAAACATTATGCTGACAAAAGAAGGAGATGTGTGCCTGATTGATTTTAACATTTCTCTTGCAATGGGAGAATCGGTGGAATCTGCAGTGGGC
>CAOXUF010000081.1:3061-3316 GCA_948560485.1 uncultured Eubacterium sp. | reverse complement strand
CGGAACAGTATCGTGATCCGGCAATGTATGCCAGAATTACACATAACTATACATTGCAGAAATCTCAACATATGAACGGAAGGAAACAAGTGTTTCCCGAGGCAGAAGATGATAAAACGGAGCTGTTATCCATAACGGAAGATGAAAGAACAGAATTATTGCCGGTTGAGGATGACGACAGAACCGAGCTACTGTCGGAGAATGAACAGACAAGTTCTATACCTCATATACAGGAGAGTATAGGGAATCTACCGG
>CAOXUF010000081.1:0-3051 GCA_948560485.1 uncultured Eubacterium sp. | reverse complement strand
GCACGTTTTTTTGGCAAGGGAATCAATGCAAGGTCTGATATCTACAGTCTGGGCGTGACGCTCTATTATATGCTGACAGGTATAGAACCGCCTGCTGATTTCAAACAGAGAATCCCCATAGGAGAAGCAAACAGGCAAGTCAGTGAAGGATTTGCCATCATATTGGAGAAAATGATGGCGCTTCCGCCGCAGGAGCGTTATGCGGACGGAAAAGAATATCTGAAAGCAATTCGCAACTGCCATAAACTGGACCATCGCTATATTGTCATGCACCGTAAGCAGACCGGTATCCAGATTGCTGCACTGGGAAGTCTGGTGCTGGGCATTCTCCTTATTTTTACTGGACTATACCGGATGCGTGTGGAACAGAACAGTGCTTATTATGATCTGATACGTCAAGCAGAGGATGCTATAGGCCTTGGTAATTTTGATGATGCAGTAGAAGCATTGTCGGAAGCGAAAATCATTTATGACATCCGTGTAGAGGCATACGAAGAAGAAATACATATGCTGTACCTGCGGGGAGATTATGAAGAATGTATAAGACAAGGAGAAAATTATCTCAATACGGTGTCGTTTGATCTTCAATCTGAGGAAGATGATGAACAGTATGCCAATATATACTACATCATGGGGAATGCCTGTTACGAGACAGAGGATTATCCCAATGCAAGAAAATTCTTAGAGTATGCCCTGCAATATTATACAGAAAACGGATTGTATTACAGGGATTATGCTATCACACTGGCAAAACTTGGACAAGTAGATGTGGCGCAAGAACAACTGGACAAAGGAATTGCTCTGGGAATCACGCAGGATTCCATCTATATGGCAGAGGGTGAGATTGCCCATGTAAGGGAGCAGTATGAAGAAGCAGCTGAATGTCTGGAGAAGGCAATCTCCTTGACAGAAGATAAAAATATGAAAAAACGAGCACTCCTTTTGTGCTCCGATGCGTATCGCACCATGGGAGATGAGACAGTAGATAAGGAAATCAATCTATTGGAGAAAAATCTTGGTCTGTTTGACGGCGGAGATGTGTTGGCGCTGGAAGAGAGATTGGCAGGAGCCTATGTCAGAAAGGCACAGACAGACGAGGTGCAGGTTGATGAATATTATGAGAAGGCACTTGACATGTTCCAAAAAGTGTATGACAGCGGCTATGTGACTTATCAGCTCCAACAGAATATAGCGATTCTATATGAGAATATGGATAGATTTGATGAGGCGGAGGATACCTTGCTGAAGATGGCGGAAGATTATCCGGAACGTTACGATGTATATATGCGCCTTGCCTATTTGGAAGCGGACAGACAGCAGAAGAAGGAGAATGCAGACCGGGATTATCTGCAGATGTACGAATACTATGAAACAGCGAAAGAATTGTATGCGGGACAAGAGCAAAACGTGGAGATGGATATGCTGAATGTCATGATACAGGAGCTTAGGAATAGCGGATGGCTGTAAGTATTAGAGTTGGCAACCTGTATGTATATAATGTGCATTTTATGCCAATAAACATGTTATTTGTCAGGATATAACAATGTGAAGTTCATTATGTATTAAGATAGCATATAAAGAAACTTGAATAGGTTGGTTATGGTAGCACAGTGAAGGGAAAACAAATGAGCGAAGTACAAAAGACAGAAATATTTCAAATAGAGCAGAATGCTGTAGAAAAATCAGGCACATCATGGAAATCCAATGGAAGGAAATGGGGGATTATCGGTGGAGTTGCTTTAATCTTAATAGTATTGATTATTGGCTTTATCATCTATAATTCGCCTTCAAAACGCCTGTCAAGACAGCTTGATTTAGGTAATCGGTATCTGGAAGAACAGAATTATGAGCAAGCGATTGTAGAATTCGACAAAGCTATCGCAATTGATCCAATGAGCGTAGATGCATACTTGGGCAAGGTACAAGCATATGAGAGCATGGGAGACGAAGAAAAAGCGATTGAAGTGTTACAAACGGGTTATGAAATAACTGGTGATTTAAGATTAAAGGATTACATAGACAAACTAAGTATAGGAAGTAAAGAGGAAACGCAGGTAAGAGAGGAGATTGGCAATTATAATGATGAACGAGTTGAAGAATTACAACAGTTTCTGGATGAAGAATTAGATTATAAAAGAGGTGACATTTTGTGGATGTGCCGAGGTTATGTTAATCCATATTTTTGGGGATATTATGGTGAAGTATTGTCAGATGAACAAATAGAAGAAATATGCAATCCCTTGGTAAGTGCAATCGAAGAATATATAGAGCTTACCAGTGATGAAGGTGTTGAAAGATATGGTGGTTATCTGTCGTGGTTTTATTATGTTTTGAGAGAATACGATAAATGCTTAGAGATAAGAAAGCAGGTATATGAACTGACAGGAGATGCTAATTATACGCCAATGGAATATACGGAAGAGTATGATGATAGTGGTGTTACATTTACCTATAATCAATATGGTAATATAATTGATTGGACGAGTAAATTCGATAATGGTATGACAAAAGATGTTTATATTTACGGTGATAATGGAAGGCTTTCACGTGTAGAAAGAATTGAAAATGTAGATGGTGTTGAGAGTGAAGCGTTACAAACATATCAATATGGGAATGACGGGAGATTGATTGAAGATACATGGTATAGTACATTAGGCGATGGAAGATGGTATACAGTTGAACGGACGTACCAATATATGGGAAACAAAGTTGTAGTGCATAGTCATGATGATGCCAATTACTATGAAGCGTCTGATCACTATTCGGAATACGAAATAGATGAATATGGAAAACGAACTTACATGGGAGATTATAATGGAAATAATGAGTGAAGATCAAAGCTCCGTGGTAATGATAGCAACAAATTAAAATAACTCTGTCCCAGATAAATGTTCGTTTCTTTTGTTAGGAATATGGAATTTAGGAGCGTCTTAAGTTTTAAAATTGTGGGAGGAAATCTACATGAGTGGAATTATTATTTCAGAGATCGGAATCGGCATGATTGCACTTGCTGTTATATTATTCATTATATCGATAGTGTATCGGAATACA
>CAOXUF010000080.1 GCA_948560485.1 uncultured Eubacterium sp. | reverse complement strand
CAATCAATTATCACCACCAATCATCCGAAAATATCATCAACCAAAGCAGATATATCGTCTGAATCATTTTTTTCAGATTTATTTGAAGCGGTATATCCAATACTTTTACCAACAATATTATCGCTTTTTTCTATTTCTTTTTCTGATGCTATAATCTTCTGTTTTTCAAGCCACTTTAAATAGCTGTCATATTTATTAATCAAAATTGATAAGTCATAGTTGATACGCTTATCAGAACTCATTACAATTCCTTTTGTTTTGTTCCTATCTGCAATACCGTTTAACATATCAATCTTTCTTTTCCACATATCAAGCAAATGTTCTGGCGGTATTCCAACTGACATTCCCTTGAATGTACCACTATAAATCTCACCCAGCTTTTGCCATACAGTTGTTGGTACAATTGTGACATCATACGCATCCTTTATGAACTCGAAAACATTTTCTTTCGTAATTGACAAACTTAAATGTTGATAGGATTCTTTTCTTATTTGATCCAAATGGTTCAAAACCCATGTCCATTTTTGTGAAACATCTTCTCTCTTCATTTTTGAGCGTTTGTTGCATATATTGATAAAGCAACTACTATGATATGTCTGTTTATCATAGTAGATTGCATCGTCAATATCGTTATTGCTTATGTAAAAGTATTCTTTGCAACATCCGCATTTTCTTTTTATTCCCATGTGTTGTTCATCTTTTATATACCGCATTAGTCCACCTTTACATAAGAAATCTGATTACTGAAACATATTAAGAACTTTCTGCAAAACAGTAGCATCCGTCACATTCTTGTATGCTGTAGGTAGTCCTTCTGCTTCCAACTTTTCTTTCATTGCTTTCTTTTCCATAGGTGGTAGTGCATTTCGTTTAGCAATGATTTCTTTCTTCATTGCCTCAATATCTACACCAGAATTATTTTCTTCAGCAGACTCCTCATTTGCAGGTTCGCCTACCTTACCAAGAATCTCCTTACTATAAATGTTCTGCTCAACATCAACAGCCTTAGTCAAGTCATTTTTAACAACAAATGCCTTTTTATCTGCTGTCTTATCAATAACTGCTTGCCAATCGACCAGCGTAGGATCTTCAATTATAATGTTGTCTTCATGCGTATGTGTCCTATCCTTCTTGACATGAGCGCATACGACACCATCTTCATTTCTGAACATACGAACTTCTGTTTTGACATTGTATGTCATACCCTTAAAGCCATCAGGGATCTTTCTACCCGTTGTAACACTCATAGTAGAACCATCTGCCTGTTTAATTGTCTCTTTCTCATCTGTTTCTCTTGCGGTTACAATGTAGTGAACACCAGATGCCATCAAATCAAGGATCAAATCCTGCCCCTTAAAGTTGATAGTCTGATAATCCTTCAGTTCCATACCGGCTCCCTCAATTTTTACAAGTCGAGCGTCACCTACAAGACCATCCTTATCAGCCTTTACCTTATTTCTCTTCTTGGAGAACTCAATCAATCCCTGTTTTGTTGTCAAATTCAAAATGCTTGTACCATCAACAACAATCGCATCTGCTCTGAAAGGCTCACCGTCTGCATCAAGAAGAACTTCATCTGTTTCGTCACCAGTCTCCTCATCAAGCACATATAAATCTTCACCATTCTTTACCTTTGCAATGTACTCTCTTACTTCTCCAAGGGACTGAGTATATACAATATAAATATTTTCAAGGTCTACACCGTTCGCTTCCAATTCACCTAAATAATCATCAATAGAACCAGTCTCAGGATCAAGATACAACACCCTAAATGGCTTTCCGTCTGGACGCTTGAAATATGCTAACTGCATAGCCATAGTAGATTTACCTGTAAACTGCTCTCCATACAAAATCATTCCTAACTTACTCTGTGTTACTGACGCTTTTCTCGCCTTTGCCATTAAATTACCTCCGAAATAGTATTATTTTTAAGAGTTGTGGAACGCCATTTCTGACGTTCCTTAGACTAAGAATTACTCCCAAGCTGCATCATCGTCTGTATCAAGATTGGCTTCTCCCCAATCATCATTGTCAGCATCTCCACCAAAATCATTTTCAGCTTTGTTTGCCTGTGTAATCTTCGACATAGCTTCTGTAACATTCGTTTCTGTGTAAAGTTCTTTATCAACAGTAGAACCTTTTGCGTTGGTAATGATAAATTCTCTCTTGGTAGGCGCAAGAACCTTCTCCATAGAAACTTCTTCACCCCAGTTGTCATCATCATCTTCAACTGTTTCTGTCTGTGTAGACGCTACCATATGACCGCTGACCTGAATCGCATTATATGGCTTTAAGGATTTCTTGAACTTATTTGCCAAATCCTTATTCTCGATAATGAACTCAACATCTTCGATGTTGCTGTATGTAATAACCTTTGCAGATACAACAAATCTTCCAGTCGGCTTATCATTTTCCTTTTCCTGATCAATACCCATAAATACAATTACCTGGATAAAGTCATTCTGCTGAGTGAAGTTCTCATCATTGAAATCAATTTCTGAACAAAGTGAAATCTGATTAGGAACCAGTTTGGTAGATGTCTTCTTATTACCGTTGTTATCCAAGAAGCTACTATAATCAAGACTACCTCTGATAAATACACTTGTACCATCTTTCAGATTGTCATTTACTTCCTTACAAGCGTCAAAGTCTGTCATGACCTTCTTATCATTAACGGTCTTGCCATTCTCATCTACCTTCTTCTTTACGCCAATGTTCTTACCAATAAGACGGAATCCTTCACGGTTATAAGAAAACCTATCTGCCCAAGGAACTTTTGCAGTTTCAGGCTTATCGCCTTTCTTTTCAGCCTTCTTTGAGAAATACACATTTTCCTGTTCCATCCCCTGTAAATTAACATAGAGTGTGCTACCTTCAGCATATCCGACTCCAAAGTTAATCATTCTCATGTCCTTGTTACTCTTGGTCTTAATTTCCTTATAGAAGTTCTCCTTCTCTACACCACTAACAACGCCCTTCAACTGGAATGATCCTTTTGTCTCAGGTAAATCGAATAGTCTTCCTTTTTTCTTTGTTTCTGCCATTAAATAAATGTCCTCCTGTAAAATAAAATTATTAAAATATTTTCACATCATATATAACATCAACAGCCTTTGTAGACTGGAACATAGAGATTAAATCTATATAAAATCTATGCTAATCAGTGGTTTATGGCTAAATTTGGCGTAATTTAACCAAGGGTATGCTGTTCACCACCCAAAACGGATATAACTGTTCAATTTTAATTATTGGAATTTTATACGGATAACCGTGCGAATTGTTTACTTGTTACGTGTATATGTATTTGGTTTATTCTTCTCTTTAGCAAATAGTTAATCTATTACCACACAAATGCAATCCATCTATGTCAATCCACGAAACCATTATGTAATAAATATCTAATCCACAACTATCAAATACATCTGTGTCTGACTTTACTATAAAATTATTTGATTCAAATTTCTCTGAAAGATAATTCTCTAATTCATCAATGCACTCATCTACTTCCCCAGTTTCATCATACTTATCAATAATTTCATATACTCTTTCTTCTATGCTCATTATCCTTTTTACTCTCCTTCTTCTCTTTCTGTAGCTTCGCCTCCTCAGCTAATTGATTCTCTAACTTTCTTGTGATACTTTTCATTTTGCCTATTGGTTTACATGCGAGTCCCATATATATCTTCTCATTTAAAACATAATCTGTTTCTCTGCTTCATCTCTGTCTAAGAATACATTCTTACCAATACTCTTTTCTGTAAAATTAGCATTATAGAAATTACCATTCGCATACCGCCCTTTAACTGAAAATGAGAATTTGCTAATATATGTCATTCTTGTAACTCTACACTCAATAACTTCTTCATTGCCACAACCATATTTCGTAACAACGTATACTGTGCCATTTACTTTGATATTTGGCTGTAAATCCAAAATACTCAATATCCTTTTAAATCCTTTAAGTGTATCTTCTCTATCCTCATGGCTAACGATGCTTTTAAACGCCATGTTATGAGGATTATCTAACTGATATTTTATAAATTCTCTTGATAAATCCATACATCACCTCAAAATTCCTGATTTTTCTCCACCCCATTCTCTGCAATTTATATTTACTGATAACGGGATTTCTTTCTTTTCTAATGCTGTAATCATCTTTTCTACATCTGCAACAACCCTCTCTTGATATTTACATACACTTGATTTATTGCAAGTTGAGCAATTTCTACTATTGCTTGTCTCAATATGTACCGTTTCTATTATTTTCACCTCCTCTAATACTCCCAATGTCCATAAGCAAAAGATCCTAAGTATCTTCCACATTTTTTACAATATAAACTGTATTCTACTTCAGTTATGATGCCATTAATATCTTCTCTACTTACATTTCTATGTTCTGTTTCTTCACATCCACAAGCACAATCTAAGGGTAAAGAATCCATACACTATCACCTCTTCCAAATTCACCCGATGAAATAAGAATTTCAACAACTTATCATGCCAATATATAGCGTTTGCTTTATCCGCTATACGCTATATATTGTATCCATTTTAATCTCTATGCCACCAGATATGCTGATCAAAAATTTCTGTCTTTACAAAACCATCTTCATAATAATCATCGCCTTCTTCCTCAGCAAATTCAGCAGGAGTCGTAAATTTTTCAATCCCATCAGGTTCCAGGATCACACATGCTTGTCCATCATCAATCCAATCAGTTATAATTGCTGGTTCGCTTCGCCACCAAACCTTTCTGCCAATCATTTTCTCTGCGTATCCATATTCATTCAAGTCTAACGGATGCTCGTCTAAATGTTTTATTCTCCATTCAGCTTCGTCAATGCCCCCTCTACAAAAATAGAAATCTTCTCCATTTCTTGTAATCATAGCACCGCCAGTTGTATAACATTCTGATTCGTCCCACTTATTTCTTACATAATTATGTGGCTCATATTTAATCCCCCAGCATACTCCACATCCTTCACACTGAAATTCAATCAAATTTTCATATGTAGGACTCTCATCTCTTGGATACATCCATAAATCATTTTCTCCTCGTCTACCCCCGATTGTATGAACATACCCTTTAATCTTTACAACCTGATATGGTTTTCCATGCAACATTACATCCCAATGCATTTTTGACATTTTAAGTTCTGAAATATTTGTATCTTTTTCAATTAATTTAATATCTGCCAATAATTTATTCTCCTTTTTTAATGCTTATCTTTTCTTTATTACATTAACGGTCTTTTCTTCTTTCTTGGTTCACAAAACTCTCTATTCAATCGCTTGATCAATTCAACATCTGCAACATGATTTTTCTTTCCACTATTTCTAAAGTCATAAATTTTACACGCTTCATCATAAACTTCATTTAAAATGCCTAAGTCATGACAAATACAACGCAATTCTGTAACGCCTTCTAATTGACTGTTGGACATATTCTGATTTTCTTCTTTATCGCCACTCGCCACATAAAACCACCAATCGGCTCTAATCTGTAAGTATGCCAGTTCTTCTGCGAATTTCTTAACCAACTTTTTCTTTGTAATAAATAATCTCAATATCCATCTTCTCCTTTTCAAATTCTTATTTTTTGCTTTCTACAATAACTACTGTTCCTTCAAATACACCGAATTCAGATTGTTGCTGAAAAGTATGCGTTTCAGCAATATCATCATCTGTCATTGGTCTTGTAAGATACCATAAAGAATCATCTTTCCATGTAATTTCTTCAAGTTTTTGATTTGGCTCAAGATTTAGTGTCATTGATCCGCCAAATGATTTCGTTGCACCCTGACACCCTGTTAATGTGCTTGTTACCAAAACTCCTGCTACTAATAAACCTAAAATTTTCTTATTCAATATCTCATTCTCCTTTTCTTACGACATTTTTACATCATTACAATATCCATCTGTAAACAATTTTTCTAAAACAATATTCGGATCTTCATTGGTAGCTTTTACTCTTCTTATAAGTTCTTCAATAGATATTTTTTCTTTAATAATTAAATTATTTTTATCATCAATTTCAAACTCTTTGCTATTTTCACATACTATCTTTACTGGTTTGTTATCTTCAACCGGAATAATGAATATTTTATCTTCCATAAAATCTCCTACTAACAAGTGTGCTTTCTATAACTTTCCTCAATATATATTGGTTGTGCGTCACCATATACAGAACTTGGCAATTCATTCTTTGCTAATTCATAATGACAAAACCATTTACCATTAATGCACTTTAAATCTTCTGATAAATCTACTCCATAAATTATTTTACATTGCTCAATCCAATCATTATATATTTCTTCTTCTGTAGATCCATGTGCAACTGCATAATAATCCCAACCAGACCATCCTTCAGAACCCATTTCACAACTTGTAACAAGATATACTAAATATGATTTTCTCTGTTTACATCTTTTTTGAAATAAACCTTCGTTTATTACCATTATATTTTCTCCTATGAAAGTGACATTTTAACTGATGAATTAATCTGTATAAGTGTAAAATTCTTCTCCTCTATCACAGAATGATTTCACCATTACTCTGACCAAACTATAGGACATACCAGAATGATCCTGTCCATCAATAATTTTCTTTGCGTCATCTAAATCACAATCACTATTTAACGCTTCGACTATATCCAAACAATTTCCAAGTTCCATTCCATGATATAAATCGCCTAATCGAATCGGAACACATTCATCCCATTTTTCCCAATAATTTTCGTTAAGTATCTTATGTCCTTTATCTATCCATTCTATAGACAATTCAGGAATTTTTGCTTTGTGTTCCTGTTCTCTTCTCTCATAATCTTGTCGCCATTCTTCCTGCTCTTTGTCCCACTCAGCTTTTGTTTTCCCAAGAATCTCAAGATACGCACTATCAACTGTTACATTGTCAGAGTACAACATATGTCCATTAAAACTTCCACAAGCCAGTTCTCCATTTTCTTTGTATTCCAATAGCTGATGAACGGCTCTCTCAATATTACATCCAGCATAAAATTCTATTTTCTTATAATTTTTATCCAATCCGTTACCTCCGTTTTCTCCATAAAAGAACGCTTTCATTTGTAAAATTTTACGATTCATATTTCTTTTTTAGCCTATCTAATTCAGCCAACTCCTTCTGTTTTAACTCTTCTTGTTTCCTTAATTCTTCTTTTACCCTATATGGTTCTATAAATTTTTCGTTCATCAATTTGACATTCTTTTCATAAATCTTTTTGCTATCACCGTATGCTAACAATTGGAATAAATAATCTTGTGCAATTTTCTCTGCAAGTTTTCTATTGTCTTCTTCTATATTTACATGGAAACTAACCCAGTTACATCCACCATTTTTAATACTATTTGGCTTTAATTCATCTCCAATATAACAACTATATCTATTTGGCTCATTTCTCATTTTCCAATTGTTATTTTTGTAATCAAATACAATCTCGTGATCATATTTTAAAGATACATTAGATAAATCTTCTTGATTCTGAAGGTTTTTCATCTCTTCAACATAATATTCTCCATTTCCACAAACACAGCAAAACTTATCAGCGTCTACACGATTATTAAAATATCCAACTATATACCAATCACTATAACAACCACCAAACACTCCATATATCATTCTATTTTTCACCTTTCATACACCTTTGAAATTTCGGTTTTAAGTCCATATACCATAACTTATTTTCATCCACAATCCATTGTCTATTGTGATCTCATAACTTTCATAATCAGAATTTTTGAATTCATCCATATATCCATATTTTAAGAAAGTTATACACGCTGCAATCATCCTAAGTTTGTCTTCTTTCTTTATATTTTCAAACCCTGTCCACTTATAAGAATCTACCTGCTTATGTATTTCTTTTTTTGTTCCTGTAAACTTCCCTGAGTCGCCAGATACACTTGAAAATTCTAATGTATAGTAATTAGATTTTTCAATGTAATTTTTGTCTTTTGAACTTCTAAATTCCCAATATCCACATCGGTCACACATATTTTTCTGGAATGCTACATTATTTAAAATATCAAAATCACTGTAGGCAACCAATTCTCTTTTATTACAATGAGGACATTTCATTTATTAATTTCCACTTCCTCGTATTATAAAGTAGTAGTGTTTATAGTCCCTCTCCAAGGACTGTAT
>CAOXUF010000079.1 GCA_948560485.1 uncultured Eubacterium sp. | reverse complement strand
GACTGGAGTTCAGACGTGTGCTCTTCCGATCTTATATTTTACGCCCCTTGATTCAGCATATATAATTTATTTTTGTTTCTCTTTCGATATCATATCATATATTTGTAAATGGTACTACTTGTGTTAACTTTTTATTGCAGTAAAACTCAAGATATTTTAAAATAAGAGAGAACTTGTTTGAATAAGTTATTTATATATAGATAACTTTACGAATACTGATATGAAACATTTTACAACTTATATGATAAGGAAACTAAAGGGAGATTTTTAAATGGGATGTTTAGGTAATATTTTATGGTTTATATTTGGAGGATTCATCAGTGGATTGAGTTGGGCATGCACTGGTTTATTATGGTGTATTACTATCGTGGGGATACCCATTGGCTTGCAATGTTTTAAATTTGCAACACTTAGTTTCTTCCCCTTTGGAAAAGATGTCGTCTATGGTGGTGGGGCAGCTTCATTTTTAGTTAATATATTATGGATTTTTTTATCCGGATTCGTATTAGCCGTTGAACACTTTGTATTAGGATGCCTGCTGTGTATTACTATCATCGGTATTCCATTTGGGTTGCAAATGTTTAAAATTGCGAAGTTGTCCTTAATGCCGTTTGGAGCGAAAATAATTTAAAGAATTTTAACTATATACTCAAAATGGGCAGGGTTGGACTCGAACCAACGTTGTTTCTAATGTAACGGATTTACAGTCCGCCGCCTTCGCCACTACGCATACCTGCCCCTAATGATCCCTGCCGGACTTGAACCGGGCATCCCAACCTTGAAAGGGCTGTGTCCTAACCTTTAGACTAAGGGATCTTATTTGCAGACTCGTTGATTTGAGTCTGCTTTATTTTATGCACTAATTTTCACATATTTTTCTTTCCTCCAATCAATTCTTAATATTTTTGGTTCGCTGAGCAGTAAAAAACCGCCTATCTCTCAAAAAGATAAGCGGCTACTAAAAATTCTAGTTTTTTATTTTGTCATTCTTCTAGTAGTCGAAAAATGTGACTTTCTTTTGCTAGAAGAGTTATTTGAATCTATTTACAGATTGGTCCAATTACTCTATAATTTTTTCTCATTCCATCAAAGAATCGTAATTCCCTTCTTTGCTGCATATTCTATATCCTCTTTTAGCCAAATAGAACATTGAACTTCACCAATATGACATTTTCTAAGGAAGAACATACATATACGGCTCTGTCCGATTCCACCACCAACAGTGTATGGAAGTTTCTTATCTAAAATCGCTTTTTGGAAAGGAAGTTCTGCTCTCTCCTGACAGCCTGCCTTCTCAAGCTGCTCACGCAAACTATCTTCATCCACGCGAATTCCCATAGATGAGAGTTCTAATGAAATATCATTTACCGGATAATACACGATGATATCACCATTAAGCTGCCAGTCATCATAGTCCGGCGCACGTCCATCATGCTTCTCACCACTCTTTAGAAAGTCACCAATCTTCATAAGGAAAATTGCACCATATTCTTTTGCTGCCTCATACTCTCTCTGATGTGCATCAAGGTCAGGCCACTTATCCTCCAGTTCCTGCGTTGTAATAAAGCGAATTTCCTCCGGAAGAATACACTGAACATAGTCATAATTATTTGCCACATATTTCTCTGTCACACGAAGAGCTTCATAAACAGCTTTTACAATCTCTTTCAAAGTCTTCTCATTGCGTTCAGATTTGTCGATAATACGCTCCCAATCCCATTGATCGACATAAATAGAGTGGATATTGTCCGTGTCCTCATCACGGCGAATGGCGTTCATATCTGTATAAAGTCCTTCGCCTACACAAAAACCATAGCGTCCTAAAGCCATTCTCTTCCACTTTGCAAGGGAATGAACTATTTCAACTTCTGCTTCCTGCTGCTCTCTTATTCCGAAAGAAACAGGTCTCTCCACACCATTTAAATTATCATTCAGTCCGGATTTCGGTTCAACAAACAGAGGTGCTGTTACTCGATACAAATTCAACTGTGCTGTCAACTGTGATTGAAAAAAATCCTTTACTTTTTTTATTGCTATCTGCGTTTCTTTTAAGTTAAGGGCTGACTTGTACCCCTCTGGAATATACATTCTGCTCATCCCAAAAACCTCCCGCTTTTCTATCATATCTATCCGTCACTTCTCCTAAAGTTCACAACTTCCTACTGTTCTTGGGAAAGGAATTACGTCACGGATATTTCCCATACCTGTAAGGTACATTACACATCTCTCAAAACCTAAACCAAATCCTGCGTGACGTGATGAACCATATTTGCGAAGATCAAGATAGAATCCATAATCCTCTTCTTTCAATCCACACTCTTTCATTCGTTCAACAAGCACATCATAATTATCCTCTCTCTGAGAACCACCGATAATCTCTCCAATTCCCGGCACAAGACAATCCATTGCCGCAACTGTTTTCCCATCCTCATTCAGTTTCATATAGAATGCTTTGATTTCCTTTGGATAATCCGTAACAAATACCGGACGACCAAATACCTTCTCTGTAAGATATCTCTCATGCTCTGTCTGAAGATCACATCCCCAACTCACCTTATATTCGAACTTATCGTTATGTTTCTCAAGTTCTGCAATAGCCTCTGTATATGTGATACGTCCAAAATCAGATGTTACAACATGATTCAGTCTGTCCAAAAGTCCTTTATCAATAAACTGGTTAAAGAACTGCATCTCTTCCGGTGCATGCTCTAAAACATAATTAATCACATACTTAAGCATATCCTCTGCAAGTGCCATATCATCATCAAGATCCGCAAATGAAATCTCAGGCTCAATCATCCAGAATTCTGCTGCATGACGCGTTGTATTGGAATTTTCTGCTCTAAATGTAGGTCCAAAGGTATAAATATTCTTAAATGCCTGTGCATATGTCTCACCATTTAACTGACCTGATACCGTAAGGTTTGTCGCCTTACCAAAGAAATCTTCTGAATATTCAATGTTTCCCTTCTCATGCTTTGGAATATTATTTAAATCCATTGTTGTCACCTGGAACATTTCACCGGCACCTTCGCAGTCACTTCCCGTAATAATTGGTGTATGCACATACACGAAATCTCTCTCCTGAAAGAACTTATGAATTGCATATGCACAAAGGGAACGAACCCTAAATACAGCCTGAAATGTATTTGTTCGCGCTCTAAGATGGGACTGTGTACGTAAAAACTCCATCGAATGACGTTTTGGCTGAATCGGATAATTCGGTGTGGATGTTCCTTCTACCACAATCTTTGTTGCCTGAATTTCAAATGGCTGCTTTGCATCCGGTGTCAATGTTACAACTCCCGTTGCATAGACTGCTGCGCCTACATTCAGATGAGCAATCTCATCAAAATTATCTATAACATCCTTGCTGAATACCACCTGAACAGAATTAAAGAAAGTTCCGTCTGCTAATACAAGAAAACCAAATGTTTTAGAATCCCTGATATTTCTAATCCAGCCGGCAATAGTAACTTCCTGCCCTCCTAATTCTGCATATGTTTTATACAGCTTCCTTACATCAATACTTTTAGTACTCATTTCACTTAATCTCCTAATCCGTTATTCATTAATTGAGGAAGAAAAGACATAACTTATTACACAATGTATCTCACTCCTCTATTAAATGCAATTGTAACAAATCACTAATTTTTTTTTCAATGCCAGACGGGTCATTGCTTTCTGTATGTTTGCACCATGGTATGTCACAGTTATCAAACTGAATGCTGGAGAAATCATGACCACCTGTCAATAAAGCCCCCTTTTGTTATGCATATAATTACAGATAATACCGTTAATTACTTTTTAATTTTTTGTCCATATCTTCTCTATCATCAACTTATAAAATATTAAAACATTTTTCCTTTTAGTTCTTTTGTTGCTATTTATAAAATAATTATAATATCTGCTGATAAACTCTTCTATATTCGATAATATTTAAACAAATACTTAATTCTATCAAAAAATTAAGGAGTGCCATACTACTATGGACACTCCGTATAAAAACTAATCGCTTTTCAATTGTTGTTTTACGTTATCATATCATACCTAATTTGTCAATAACGTTTTTAATAAAATTATATCTTCTTCATTCTCATCTATAATTGAAAATTTAATTCCTTTTTCTTTCATATACTGTATTAACTCATCCGATGTCATTAGTACTTTCAATAAATTATCCTTCATTCCATTAATATATGCTAAGCACTTAGAAACGTTTTTTGTATTTCATATTATTTTAAAGTCTATCCCTTATAATTTACTTTTTACTTCATTTGGATATTTTGTTTCAGTTTCCAATCTTTTGTTTCTAAAATGTTATCATATATTAAATTATATATTAAAATAGTTTTCATCCACATACCCACGACATCTTCTATTCTCGATCTGTTGCTCCAATCATCTCTAGGTAATTTCTTCCTAACCTTGTAATCGAATAAGACTCAGACCTCGGAATTTTTTTTGTTTTAGGTGCCTTAACCACTTTGGGCTTAGTTGCTTTCATTTGTTTAGCCAAGTCAGTAACATATCTAACTACTTCCTCTAAATTATCATCTTTCTGCTCATCATTTTTGCTATCAAGCAATCCATTTCGCAATAATTTTTCTTTAACTAAATTAATCTGATCAATAGAGAGATTTTTTTCGTTCATAAGAGTATATATATTTTCATTACATTCAAAGTGATACATCCTAAGTACATTAATGTCCAAATCAGTAAGATCATTTAATGTTGAAAAAAACATAAGCATCAAATCATCATTAGTTGTATTATTCATCATATTTATATATCCATTTACCAAATAAGGAATTTTTATGCTTTGTTTTTCATTCTCAAGGCTATCTAACAACCACTCTACATACAGCCCTCTGAATTTTTCTTCTAATTCTTCACTCAACAAAGATACCTTTTCATCCATTACCGACAACTTTTTTCCAAATTCCTCCAATGCTGTATTAACATTTCTCTCAAATTTCTTTTGTTTATAATTCAGTGCTATTCCATTTGCTCGTGGAAATACTGCAGCACAAATGTTTCCAATTACATCCGCTGTTCCTTCCTGTACTACTGTTTCAAACACGTTTTTAACTACCTCAGGAATAATATTTGATTCAACAAATTCCCCCATTGCTTCTTCACTTGTTGCACTAAATAAGTCATTTACTTTATTCTTTATTTTTTCCATTAAAACTCCTCCTGTTATTTCCAACACTCTCACTCTACAATACTCTTAAATACTTTCATTCCTCATCTCGAAATTAATGCCTTTCCTATTTCACTTTCAAATAATATACCACCAATCTGCTTTATACGTGTCTCTTTTTGCTCCTCTCCATCCTTTACAAATATATCAGATAGCAAAAATGATTGATCTTTCCAACTAAATAATCCAGAATGACAACATTGATTCCTTCGCTGTGTGCAGTCCTTCACTTTATTTTCAAAAGATTTCCACCACAATTCGTCATAACTTCCTTTCCCCATCGCTTTCATTCTGGAAGCAAGTTCTGTAACTTTATGCTTTAAAAGCATGTCAAATCCTCCCAGTGTTAATTCCGTATTTTTCGCATCTTTCAGAGAAATATTATTACGTCCCTTACCATAACCTTTAACTTTAAAATCAGGAAAAAGCGTTTTCATACTATTAAAAAAGCAATCCTTCATCTGCAATTCAATTGCTTTGCAAAATAAAATTGAACAACACGAAGCATCTAACTGCTTGTTTACCTTGTATACGGGTTTTAACAAATAAAAAAGTTTCATACCAAGTACGAGGTTTTCTTTGACTTGAAAAGAGAATTTATCTAATGATTTTATATTTTCAAATCCAAAATATTTTAATTGTTCCATACTTAATTCTGTTTTTATAAATTCTTCATTTAATCCTTCAATCAAACCACTTGTATCTACGCTATAATCAATTTTCCCACTGTCCTCTTCTATTTCTTCAACTATAAATGAAGTCACAGATGGTAATGAATTAGAAGCTTCTAATAATGCTTCTTCCTTTTCTTGCTCCGGTAATTCTTCTTTCAATATTGAATTTATTTCACGAATTGCAAATGTATCAATTATTTTTTTTGCTGCACTAACACACGGAGAAAATCTCCATGCATTTTCATCACCAATAACATATAATCTATACTTTGCACGCGTAACCGCTACATTTACAATATTATTATTAACCCACTTAATAGCTCCTCTTGCCTCTTTGCTAGCATCACATCCAAGCAAAAAGATTACCTCATTTGCCTCTTTCCCTTGAAATGTATGAACAGTTCCTATCTTTTTATCCTTATAATCCAAAATATACTCTTTATTTATCTTAGTCGTTTCCTCATTTTTACTACAATATTTGTTAATATAATCTCTAATTCCTGAAACAACGGTAGTAAATGGACTAATAATATATACATTTGGTTCTGAACTTTTTGAAAACGCTAACTCTAGCAATTCACAAACTTTCTTACCTTGTTCATCCACAAAATGATTTTTCTTACCTTTTTCAAAGCCTTTAACATTAATCCACTGAGACTTTTGGCATATGAACTTCTCTATAACATTATCTTCTGGTTTTGCTGTCTGTTGTTTCATAATTCCGTTATATGATATTTTATTAGAAATATCATACATCGGAGAAATACAACGTCTATGTACTAACAACGGACATCCTATCCACTCCGGATAATCAGTACCATTATCCAAATAAGTTCCAAAATCATTCAATAAATCTGCAAATCCCTGAACTGAAACTTCCTTCGATTTATACGGTTTAAGGATATCATCATTATATGCCTTTTTTAGCAGGCTTAAATCGTCCGTTACAACTGGCTCAACTTGCTTTGGATCTCCGACAATTATAGCACGGCGACTTCTGTACAAAGCCCCTATCGCCATTTGTGGTTGCGCCTGCCCCGCCTCATCAACAACCAACATTCCTATACTTCCTGGTTTTTTAACATCTTTCATTAAAGTTCCAACTGATGCAAATGTAGAAGATAAAACCGGAACCAATAAAAATAATGTCTGAAACAATGCCGGAACAAACTTCTCTTTGTCTCTTTCATGGAATTTTATTTTTTTGTTATCATCGCCCATCTTTAATCCCCAATACTGTGATAACGTATTAAAATTATCTCTACAATGACTTGAAGACAATACAAATTCCTTATTTAAACGCATTGCATAATAAAATAATTTTTCACGTTCTCTGTTATATCTTTGAGTAAACCATGGATTTTCTACCTGGGCTTTAGTCGCAACCTCTATATTTTCTGATAAGATTTTTTCAATAAATTTTTCATCAATAATTACACCAAAATCAATGCCTTCACTCCGTGTAAATTTAAGCATTTCATTTTGGCATTTTTTCTGTATCTGTATTGTTTTTTCACGAGTCTCATTTATTTTTTTCTCAATAGCTTTATTATAATTTTCTTTTTCAGAAACAATATTCTTTTCTTTCTCTATCATTATTCTTATTTCTTGACATTTTTCTTTTTGCTGCTGAACTAACAATTCTTTATGATATATTTTTTCTTTTCCTTCTATCACCTCTTTTTCTAAATTATTTAATAACTGTTTTTGCTCTTCCGCATCCTGCTTATATTCGTCAGCAAGTTTCATGACTGCTTCATATTTAGCCTTTACAAAAAGCTTTGTTATAATACCAACAGAACCTCTTGTTGCAATTTCCTTTTCAAGAGATTCCTTTATTTTATCTTTTGTTCTTTTAATTTCTTCCTCTTTGAGATGTAACTCTTCTACCTCTTGATTCCAAATCTCTTCACAAGACTTGACAGAATTCAATTGTTCTTTTTCCTCTTCCTCCAATTCAGATACTACTTTTCTAGTTTTCTCTATTATCTTTTTATTCACTTCTATTGCTTTATTTCCATCAAGACATCTTTGTTTTTCCTCAACCTCAGCTTTTGCTTTCTCATCAATCAGATCACCGACTTTCTTTAATACAATCTGCATATTTTTTACTAATTTTAATTGTTCCTCAAACTGCTTTTTTGCTTTTTTATATGAAGAAAGTCTATATGCTATCATATCTTTATCTACATAAAAATCCCATATCAAATTATTTAAAACATTATAATAAAAATTATTAATATTGGACTTTTTTCCTAATGGAGCAGCTATCAATCCCCATACCTTTGAACCATTCTCACCAAAAAGATTTTGTGCATATTTTGTAAAATAAATATCTTGATATGTTTCTTTATCTCTTGTTGTTTCGCATACATTTGACATTTTTACATCAAATAACTCACTAACAGACTTTAACAGATTTTTTAACTCCTTCGAATCATTCTCCGATGGTTCCAAATCTTTTTTCATATCTTTTGGTAATTCCTTAGATATATTTTCCACTGCGGCATTGTTGCAGGATGTTACAAGCATACTATAATCATTTATTTTATCATCCTTTAAACTATACCAATGTGTTATGTATTTAGAGT
>CAOXUF010000078.1:4710-8550 GCA_948560485.1 uncultured Eubacterium sp. | reverse complement strand
TGTGCTCTTCCGATCTAGACAACAAAGGGTATTTTGATAAGGTATTTAAAGAGGAAAATATCAATGCAAAAGTAAAATTAGTTATGTTTGATGCGGGTCCGGCGATTATGGAGGCTTTTAGTGCCAACAGTTTGGATTTTGGATGTTTGGGAGATCAGCCTTGCATTTCAGCAATTGCTACAGGATGTCCGGCAGAAATTATTGGAACATACAGAACACAAAAAACAGGAACAGCAGTAATTGCAAACAGAAATTCTAAAATCGAAAAGGTTGAAGATTTAAAAGGAAAGAAAATAGGGTTGACTTTAGGAAGTAATGCAGAGCATTTGTTAAATATTGTTTTAGAAGATGCAGGATTAACTCAGAAAGATGTTGAGATTGTTGCATTAGAACAGGCAGATATGCTTTCAGTACTACAGACAGGAGATATCGATGCAGCGGCTGTATGGGAGCCGAGAATATCCCAGTCAAAAGATTATGCGTTTAGATTAGCTGACGGTAAAGGAATATATGATAAAAATGGAAAACAAACAAAACAGGTTGAGTATAAATACTTCTGCAATCCATTTGCAGCAAATACAGCATTTACAAGTGAAAACAAAGAAATTACAACAGCAGTATTAAAAGCTTTAGAAATGGGAGCAAAATATACTGATGAAAATACAGAAGATGCAATTAATATTATGGCAGATTATACAGGAGTAGATGCTAATGTGGCATCAGCATCTGTAAACTGTGAAGACAGAGATGTAAAAATAACAGATGATAAAATAGCTGCTTTTAAAGCTACGGTAGAATTCTTGATTTCTTCAAATCAGTTTGACACATCCAGTGATGATTGTGTAATCAAATCCGCAGATGACATTACAAAATATATTAATACATCTTACTATGATGCAATTAAATAGAGGTAAACAACTGTGAATAAAAAATACATTATTAAAAAAATATTCCTAAATATTATTACACCTGCTTTGATTCCGGTAATAGGAATTATCATATGGCAGTTGTGTAGTGATGCAGGGATGATTAATTTGCGATTGTATCCTTCTCCGGATAAAATCTGGGATACATTTGTACAGTCCATCAGCAACGGAAGTTTGGGTGAAAACCTTTCCGTCAGTGTAAGAAGAGTTTTAATTGGATTTGTAATTGGAGGAAGCTGCGGACTTATTTTAGGTATTATAACAGGATTATTTTCCTGGATTAATAAAGCACTCAGTGCTATTGTAGGTGCTTTGAGACCGATTCCTATGGTAGCATGGATTCCATTGTTTATTTTGTGGCTTGGAATCGATGAGGCTCCCAAGATTGCAGTTATTACGGTTGGAAGTTTCTGGCCTATTTTGATAAATACTTCTCAGGGAATTAAAAATGTTGACAATAAATATTTAGAAGTAGGGCAGATACTTGAAAAAAACAAAGTTCAAATATTGACAAAAATAATCTGGCCGGCATCATTGCCGTCGGTATTTACCGGTATAAGGCTTGGAATCAGTTCTGCATGGAACTGTGTGGTTACAGCAGAAATGATAGCTGCATCTGCAGGTATCGGACATATGATTATGCAGGGAAGACAGTATCATAATGTTGCACAGGTATTAGTTGGTGTTGCTGTGATAGGAGTAATTGGTCTGGTATTGGATTTATTTCTTATATGGCTGGAAGATGTTATTTTGAAATGGAATGTGCAAGAAGGGAAATAAGACTGATGAGTGAGATGGTAAATCAGGGGATTGGAGTTAAGATTAATAATGTAAGTAAAGATTTTCTTGTAGATAATGAAAAAATAAATGTATTAGATAATATTGACATGGATATTAAACCGGGTGAGTTTGTCAGCATTGTAGGTTCCAGCGGATGTGGAAAAAGTACGTTGTTAAAAATGCTGGGTGGATTACAGACACCGAGTAAAGGAGAAATATACGTTGGCGACAGGCTGGTAGAAAGACCAAATGTTGAGGTCGGAATGATTTTTCAGGAGTCCCGGTTATTTCCATGGCTGACGCTAGAAGAAAATATTGCATTTGGTATACATGAAAAACTACCTAAGGATGTGAAAGAACAGATGGTTCATGAACATATACACATGGTTGGATTGGAAGGCTTTGAAAAAGCTCTGCCAAAACAATTGTCTGGCGGAATGCAGCAGAGGGCAAGTATTGCAAGAACACTGATTAACAGACCAAAGGTATTGCTGTTAGATGAACCTTTCGGAGCATTAGACGCATTGACCAGAATAACAATGCAGAATGAAATACTTAAAATATGGGAAATGGAGAAGACAACAATGATTCTGGTAACCCATGATATAGACGAATCTATTTATCTGGGAGATAGAGTAATGGTGTTCTCCAGCAGGCCTGGAAGGATTAAGAGAATGATAGATGTGGATATCGAAAGACCTAGAAAAAGGAACAGTCAGAACTTTATGGAACTCCGCGAAGAAATTTATAGTGAATTTTTTGGAGAAATAAGTTATAATAAAGCATAATATCAAAAAAAGGATTGTGAGGTTATTGTGAAACAGAACGAATTTTATTATATCAAAGAAGTTGCGAAGCATCATAGTTTTTCGAAAGCATCAAAGGCATTAGGAATATCACAGCCGGCATTGAGTAATTATATTAAAAAGGTAGAGGAATCTTTGGGAGTATTACTTTTTGACAGAAGTATTTCGCCGATAGAGATTACAGAATTTGGAAAAATATATTTACAATATGCAGATGAGGTTATTTATGCAGGCGATAAACTCAATAGTATTATGTCGGATTTACTGAATTTAAAGAAAGGTGAACTGATTATTGGAAGTACTGCGAGTTTTTCTACAGGTTATCTTCCTACACCAATCTCAACTTTTCATAAGAATTATCCAGGAATAAATCTTAAGATTATTGAGGGGAAGGTTCCTGAGGTTAGGGAAAGGTGTTTAATTGGAGAGGTAGATATGTTCTTGTCAGATGCAGACATTGACGATGAATTATTTGACAAAGAAATATTGTTCGATGAACGTATTATTATGGTAGTTCCGAAGGATCTGGAAATTAATGAACAGATAAAAGATTATAGAGTTCCTTTAGAAGAGATTGTAAAGGGTAACCTGTTTGATAAAAAATACAGATCACTTAATCTGAAGGTTATGAAGGAACAGAATTTTATTTTGTTAAATGAACAGCAGCATATCAGGCATATGGTTGACAGGATGTTTGAGAATGCCGGATTTAAGCCAAGTGTAGTGATGCAGGTTCCACAGACGATTACGGGTCTGGCTATGAGTATGGCAGGAGTTGGAATTTCTTTTGTTGCCGAAAGTACAATTAAGTATAATAATTTGGAAGAACACCCATATTATTATAAAGTAGGCGGTGATAAAGAAGCTATCCGGACAATGTGTATTGCGTATAAGAAAGGGAAATATATACCAAACGCAGGACAGAAATTTATTGAAATTCTAAAAGAACAATTAGGATAAAGCGCACCAGCGGTGCGCTTTTTCTGCGTTTGTTTTATTGCACTAATACGGTGCTTATGTTAAAATAAAAAAGATTATGGGAATTTGTGCCCATCTACTTAAAGCAGTGTTGAGGTAATGAAAATGCTAAACAATGAAAAAATCATATTAATGACAAAATTATCATTATACGAGCAGAAAAATGAAAAGTCAGAAATAAAATCCAGCAGATACTTTAAAAGTGATTACATGTTGATGAAAATGCTGGGTTCTTTTATAAGTGTTACGGTAGGATATATTTTATGTCTGGTATTATGGATTATATTCAGTGCAGATAAAATGATTGGGAGCATGACTACTACAGGAAAGTTTGTTGGTCTGCTCGTTAT
>CAOXUF010000078.1:0-4700 GCA_948560485.1 uncultured Eubacterium sp. | reverse complement strand
ACTTGCTATTATATATGTTGCACTGACTGTTACATATATGATTTTCAGTTATGCATTTTATTCACATAGGTTTCGAAAAATCAGAAGAAATTTAAAAGAGTATAATGGAGATTTGAAAACATTACATCGGATTCAGGAGCAGGAATATGATGCAATTATTGATGAGTTAGAAGAGGGAGGCGAGGAAGCGTAATGACAACTTTATTCGAATTAAGAGAAAAAATTAAAAATTTTTATGGGGCTCATGAAATGATGTTGAGACCAATCATTAAATTCCTTGCAGTGTTTGTATCATTGTTATTGATTAAATCTAATATTGGATTTATGGGACTTTTAAATTCATGGATTATTATTCTTTCGCTATCTGTAATCAGTGCTTTTCTTCCATGGAATGTAGTGGCAGTGATTCTGGCAGCGGACATTTTGGCAAATATATTTTCTGTATCTGTTGAATTAGGCGGACTTATTTTACTCATTGTATTAATTTTGTTTTTGCTGTTCTTTAGATTTTCTCCAAAACAGGGTGCACTTTTGGTTCTTATACCGTTGGCGTTTTTTTTGAAAATACCATATGCAATACCTGTTGTTGTTGGCTTGTTATGGGCACCGTATGCCATCATTCCGGCTATATTTGGAACAATTATTTATTTTATGATTTTCGTAATAGGAGAGAACACAGAACTTTTAACACGTATGTCTAATGGCAATATTAGTTCTGCCAGTGTTAATTCAATTATTAATATGCTGAGTAATAATAATGAGATGATTTTGATTATTATTGCGTTTGTAATAACGATTCTTGTTGTATATTTTATAAAGAGAATGTCCGTAGATAATGCCTGGACCATTGCTATTTTTGCCGGAGGAATTTTAGAGTTTGTTATTGTTCTTGTAGGTAATCTTATGCTTAAAACAGAAAGTTCCCTGCTAGAAATAATAATCGGCAATATTTTTTCTATTATTGTGTCATTTGTGATACATTTTTTCGTGTTTTCTGTGGATTATTCGAGAACAGAGCATACACAGTTTGAGGATGACGAATATTATTATTATGTGAAGGCTGTACCTAAAATTAATGTAACAGCACCGGAAATGAATGTGAAGAGAATTAATGCTCAGAGAAGAAAGAAAAATCAGAATAGAAAGATAAAGTAATCGTATATAGAGAAAGGATTTAGAAAGGAGTGCAGGATTGAGCGCAATATTTAGTTATGTTCAAGACTTTTTTGAAAAGTATTTAACAATACCGGACTTTTATATCAGCGATATTGTAGAAATTATTGTTATTGCCGTGTTAATTTATTATGTTATCTTATGGTTTAGAAAAAGCAGGGCATGGGCATTGCTGAAAGGCATATTAGTAATTGTTGTATTTATGGTTATCGCATCTCTTTTTCACCTGACCACTCTTTTATGGATTATCAATAAGACATTAAGCGCAGGAATCATAGCAATTGTGATTATTTTTCAGCCGGAACTGAGAAGGGCGCTGGAGGAACTTGGAAAGAAAAATGTGGTCTTTAAGTTACTAAAAGTTGGAAATAATATAGAAGATGAGAGGCTTAGTGATAAATCGATTGAAGAAATTATCAGGGCATGTCTGGAGATGGCAAAAGTTAAAACCGGAGCATTAATCGTAATAGCAAGGGACCATGATTTAAGCCAGTATAGTGAGACGGGAATTAGAATTGGAGCGAAAATCTCCAGTCAGTTATTAATTAATATATTTGAGAAAAATACACCACTTCATGACGGAGCGGTTATCGTTGAAAATGATATGGTAGTTTCTGCTACCTGTTATCTACCTCTGTCTGACAGTGTTTCACTTAGCAAAGATTTGGGAACAAGGCATCGGGCAGGTCTTGGTATCAGTGAAGTGACAGATAGTATTGTTATTATTGTTTCAGAAGAAACAGGAAGTATTTCTATTGCCAGAGACGCACATTTGATCAGGTATGCAGATGCCGCAGTATTAAAAAGTGAATTATTAAAAGCTCAGGCTAAGGTGGAAGTAAAACCTAAGAAACGATTTTGGAAAGGAAGGGAGCGCAATGAAAAAAGCGATAGCGAAGATTAAAGCTTCATTAACACATAATGTAGGCATTAAAATAGTTGCGTTAGTCGTTGCAGTTTTAATCTGGCTGACAGTTATCAATATGACGGACCCTGAGAAAACAGTGATGATATATAGTATTCCTGTGGAGATAACACATGAAGATGCTATAAGTGATATGGAGATGGTATATGAAGTCAGGTCTGATAAATATGTGAATATTACCATATCAGGAAAAAGGTCTGTAGTGAGTGGATTATCTGCAGATGATTTTAAAGCTACTGCTTCCTTAAAGGAACTTTCTAAAGTGAATTCTGTTCCAATAGAAGTTGTTGCAAAGCAGGGGTCGAAAGCAAGGAAAGTTACAATTGAAAAGCAGTCTGTACAGACATTGATGGTTGAAGTGGAACAGATAAAGAAGGAAAATTTTGATATACAGGTGGAGTATAGTGGAAAGGCGGCAACAGGGTTTGTACCGAGTAAGTATACATTATCGAAGAACAATGTTTCTATTACAGCACCAAACTCTATATTAAATAGCATTGACAGAGTTGTGGCAGAGTGTGAACTAGAAGGCAATAGTACTGATTTTACCAATAGATGCAGATTGCTTCTTTATGATTCGAAAGGAAATATTATCAGAACTAAACATGTAAAAATGTCCAGCCGGCAGGTATATGTTACAGTTCAGATTGATGAAGAGAAAGAAGTACCGATTGAGATTGGTAATATTGGAAAGCCCGCAAAAGGATACGAAATTAAAAGTACGATTTTATCTTTAGATAAAGTAAAATTAGTCGGAGATAATGGGGTATTAAACAGTATTGACAGGATTTTATTGGAGAAAGATATAGACATTTCAAAATCGAAAGATAAGTATACGAAGACATTCGATTTGAAGAAATATATCCCTGTCGGAGTTACTATCAATGGGGAAACAGCAGTAAAAATTGAAATTGAAATAGGGAAAATGGCTACAAAGACTTTTGATATTAAAAATTCAGATATTGAAATAAAAAATCAGGGAGAAAATAAAATTAGGATAATGGATGATGTAAAAGTTACATTACAGGGAGAGAATGAAGTGATATCCAATATTTCTTCTAAAGATATAAAAGCTAGTATTAATGTGGACAAGCTGGATAAAGGAGAACATTCTATTCCGTTGAATCTAAAAGTTCCGGAAGGTACTATGGTTATGGAAGACGTGAATGTAAAAATAAAGATAAAATAATTTAAATATAGGAGGAATAAATATGCATACTATTTTAGTGACAGGAGGAGCCGGCTATATTGGAAGTCATACTTGTGTAGAGTTATTGGAAGCAGGTTATGAAGTTGTTGTGGTTGATAATCTTTGTAATTCTTCAGAGGAGTCTTTGAGAAGAGTAGAGAAAATTACAGGGAAACAGGTAAAATTTTATGAGGCTGATATTGCTGATAGGACAAAAATGAGAAAAATTTTTGAAGAAAATGATATCTTTGGAGTAATTCATTTTGCAGGTTTAAAAGCGGTAGGCGAGTCTGTGCAGAAACCTTTAGAATACTATCAGAACAATATATCAGGAACATTGAATATGTGTGAAGTGATGAGAGAGCAGGGAGTGAAAAATATTATTTTTAGTTCTTCTGCTACAGTATATGGTGATCCTGAAACAGTGCCGATTACGGAAGCATGTCCTAAGGGGCAATGTACAAACCCTTACGGATGGACAAAGTCTATGTTAGAACAGATGCTCACAGATATTCAGAAGGCAGATGATGAATGGAATGTAATACTTCTCCGTTATTTTAATCCAATTGGTGCTCATAAAAGCGGACTGATGGGTGAAGACCCAAATGGTATTCCAAATAATCTGATGCCGTATGTTATGAAAGTTGCTATTGGGGAACTTCCACATGTGAATGTTTTCGGTGATGATTATGCAACTCCTGATGGTACAGGAGTGAGAGATTATATTCATGTAGTCGATTTGGCAGTAGGGCATGTAAAAGCGGTTCAGAAAATAGAAGAGAATCCGGGTGTAAAAGTATATAACTTAGGAACAGGAAATGGATATAGTGTTTTAGATGTTATTGAAAATGTAAGCAAGGCTGTGGGAAAAGAAATTCCATATGTAATTGCTGAGAGAAGAGCTGGTGATATTGCAGAGTGTTATGCAGATGCAGCTTTGGCAAAAGAAGAATTGGGATGGGAATCCGAGAACGGAATCAAGGAAATGTGTGAGGATTCCTGGAATTGGCAGAAGAATAATCCAAAGGGTTATAGATAAACTAAAACGTATGATAGGAGAGAGCCGTGAGTTCAAAGAAGAAAACGAAGGAGCCTGGAAAACAGCTAAAGACAATTAGAAGATTAAAGAAAGTAACTACAACAGTTGAAGTAATCGTTGGTGTTTTATTTATAATAGCAGCAGTTGTGTTGTTTGTTCCGGGAGTTAAAACAGAATTAATCAAAGGGATGGCAGGTACTACTGTAGGACAGAAAATTATTTCGTGGTTTGGCAGTAAAGCTTATGCAGACAGCGTATTTGACAAAGAGTTTGATAATAAAAAACTGAAAACAAATCAGTTAAAATACAATTATGCAGAAGAATATACGAACTTTGTTATGTTTGGGGTGGATTCCAGAGAAGGACAGGTAAAT
>CAOXUF010000077.1 GCA_948560485.1 uncultured Eubacterium sp. | reverse complement strand
ATGAAATTCAGTTTCCAAGTGTATCCTTTTATACTCAAACCACCTCGACAAACCGGAATTTGATGTAACAGCCCTATTTCTTATACGATTCCACATGCCTTTAAAATCATATAGATAATTCCTACAACCCAACTCGAGAAAATACCATATAAAATTACCGGACCTGCTATCGTAAATATTTTTGCACCGACACCGAAAATCTGTCCTTCCGCCTGAAACTCAATAGCTGGCGATACCACACCATTAGCAAATCCCGTAATAGGCACAAGGCATCCTGCACCACCCACCTTTGCAATCTTAGGATAGATTCCAAAACCTGTTAGCAGTACGCTCTCCAATATCAGGCCTAATGTAGTCCAGCTGGCAGCATCCTCTTTTCCTATGCCAAAATACATAAAGATTTCTAACCATACCTGACCCATAACACATATCAACCCGCCAATCCAGAAAGCGTTGAACATATCTTTTATCAGATTATTGTTTGGTGTTACTCTCTCCACATACTCATTATATTGTTTTTTTCTCTCTTCACTTTCCATACTCAACCTCTATTCTCCTACTTTTTCACCCAGTTATTTCCAAACTGAATTAACGCTGCTGCTACTTTTCCCAGTGCAATTGATAATACAATAAAACTTAACCCCATTTTACTCTTCTGGAAAAAATTGCTGTTCCATTTAATGCTTCTGCCAAAGACACCGCAAGACATCCTACAAATACTCCCTGTGCCAGTCCCATAATCACCTGAAATCCTTGTGAGAAATTTGCTCCAAAAGGAATATCTATAGAGAATATCCAAAATAAATTCCACCATATTCCCCCTAAAATAATAGCACTTTCATATATTCTTACATACTTTGCGGTTTTTGTCTTATCTGCCATTCTGGTTACAACTCCTGTGGAAGAAATCAACGCAAATACCGCTCCTGATATCACAGCACCACCACCGATAGATGTCAGTGCCATAATAATATACTTCAATATCATCATTTTACATCCAACTTTCCATCTTGTCTGTTATGCCCATCTATTAATGCCTGATTAATCTCTGTCTCATATTTTCTCATTTCCACCTCTATTGGAGTAGGATCCTTAGAAAGTTTCTTTGGACCAAAATGATTATAAAATGTAAGAATTCCCAATCCTAAGCCAAGAGAATATCCTACCTCCATAATTGTTTTTCCTGTATTTTTATCTCCTGTAAGCAGTTCACATACTTTCTCAAACATACTTCCAATGGAAATATCATTGTTAAAAGACATAATTGAAAATCCGGCACCAAAAAATAAAATCAGGCAAATTACAATCACCTTAAGAAATTCCAGCCATTTAATATCACTATTCGCTTTCTTAAATTCAATAATGCAGTCTGTTTCTCCAATACTCTGAACATCAACATTCTGAAACTCCTGATCTACTATCTCAAATATCTTCATAATAGATACAATATATCTGTTCTTTCCATTGGAATTGTCATTTAATAATTTTATAGGTTTTAGTCTGTTCACTACTGTTTTATTTTTGCATTCTAATTTTGCCACGTCACCAATTGTTACATAATCATTGGTAACTTCCACACATTGGTCCATTTTAATATACAATGTATCGCTCATAAAATCACCTATATTAATACAGCAATTTCTTTTTTATTCGTCTCTTTGTCCTCTGTAAATGCAAAAACACTAAAACCTGTAACTGCTAAAACAATTAGTAATACAAACATAATCCTTAATATTTTCATATTGCACCTCTTTTTTCTATTCATAACATTGTCAGTATCTCCAAGAACTTCTCCAATATTCCAATTTTTAAAAATTAATTTGATTTTTTAACTTGTTTAGTATTTTTTTCTCCAATCTGGATACCTGTACCTGTGTAATTCCTATCTCTTTAGCTATATCAGACTGTGTTTTATTTTTATAGTATCTCAAAATAATAATATTTCTTTCTTTTTCTTCCAGCGTATCTAATAACTGCTTAATCAACACTCTGTCAATAACCAGATTCTCATTGTTCGTTTTATCTACCAGTTTATCTAATATGCTGACACCATTTCCATCGCTGGAACTATCTACTTCCTTATATATAGATTCAACACTTCTCAAAGACTCTATTGCTGTAACTACATCTTCTTTTGATAAAGAGCATATCTCGGCCAACTGTTCAATGGTCGGCTCTAAATGATATGTTTCCCTGTATTTCTCCGTCTCAGCAATAATTTTATTTTGATTTTCTTTGATAGACCTGCTAATCTTAATAATACCATCATCTCTTAAAAACCTTCTTATTTCCCCTGTAATCAAAGGTACTGCATATGTGGAAAACGCCACATTATATTCCAAATCAAATCGGTCTATTGCCTTCAGCATCCCTATACACCCAATCTGAAACAAATCCTCTCCCTCATATCCACGATTTAAAAATCTTCGAACGATACTCCATATCAGTGCAGTATTATCTGTAAGTACTTTATCCCTGGCAGTTTTATCCCCTTGGTGAGCCTGTTTTATTAGGGTTAATGTATCCATACTACCTCAATCTATTCTTATTATCTCTAATTTTTTTCGTCATAAACACCGTGGTCCCTACATTTTTTTCAGATTCAATATGTATATTGTCCATGAACATTTCCATAAACATAAATCCCATTCCCGAACGCTCTAATTCCGGTTTGGTCGTATACAGAGGTTCCTTCGCCTTTTCAATATCATCAATTCCCACACCCTGATCTTTAATTTCAATCTTTAACAAGCTGTCGTCATTCTCTTTCTTAAGATTACATTTCATAAAGACTTGTCCCTGCTGTTCTCCATATCCATGTATAATAGAATTCGTCACTGCCTCTGACACTGCTGTTTTGACACTCTTTCCCTACACGACGCTCTTCCGATCTTGCTGTTTTGATATCATTCATTTCTTCAACAGTCGGATCCAGCTCTGTTAAAAAAGCTGCTACCACCATTCTTGCCAATCCCTCATTCTGAGATTTTGCATCAAATACGATACTCATATTATTTTCCATAAATTCCTCCTAAAATTCAGCCAGATTTATCATTTCTGTTTTGTTAACAATTTTATACAAGCCTGAAATGGTAAGAATTCTATCAATAGCGTTGTTTATGTTTGTAACTGTAATATTCCCGCCTCTGGTCTTTATTAACTTATACCTGCCCATAATTACGCCAATTCCCGAACTATCCATAAAATTTGTATTTTTAAAATTAAAAACAATATTACGAATCTGATTAGAAACGATATACCAGTCAGACTGTTCTGTAATCACCTTCGAATTATGATGATCTAGTTCTTCCGGTAAATAGATAAACAAATTCTCTCCTCTTACTTCATATAAAACTTCCATATAATCCCCCTTAAATTCCATTTTTCGTCATATAATAGTAAAGAGAAGGACTTACCTGTCCTTCTCTTTCGTATATTTATAACCACTATATTATTCCTCTGGTTCCTGACTGTCTTCCGGCAGCTGGTTCTTTGCTCTTGTATAAAAATCAGAGTCCGGATAATCATCTACAATCTTCTTAAAGTATTCCTGACCTTTCTGCTCGTTGCCGTCTCTTGTATAAGCATATCCCAGATAATACATTGCTTCATCATTGTCTTTATTTGTTTCCAGACATTTCTCAAATTGTTTTATGGCTTCTTTATAATCACCGTTTCCATAAGCAGTCATTCCAGCTTCAAAAGCTCCCTTTTCAACTTGTGATGAAAGCTGTTTACTTAACGCCTCATATACTTTTGTAAATGGAGCAGAGTCCATTTTCATCTTGCCATCAACCTTTTCTAAAGATTTTGCACTCTTATCATAATCTTTATCTAAATAATGCTGCACCGCTTCCAAAAGATTACTGTAATTCGTGCTTAATGTATTTCCTGTATCCGTATACTGTGACAAACTTGTTTTTAACTTGTCTCTGTCAGCCTTAACTGTATCTACCTGATTCTGAAGCTCAGATATGGTAGAATTCTTAATCGCAATCTTCTGATTATACTCAACTTTTGTATCATTTACTCTGTCTGTAACACTTGAAATCCTCGCAGGTGTTACTATAAAGTAAACAAGTGCTGCTCCCAGCAGAATACCGATGATAATGTGAAGAATACTCTGTGCTCCTGTCAATGCATCTTTAAAGTCTGTTTTCGGAATGATGACATCATTACCACTTAAATATGGTCTGTCTACCATTCTTCCCCTGAGGCTTCTTCTGCGCTCCATTCTCCTATCCGGATTATTTTTCTTTTCTTCCTCCAGATAATTATTTATCTCACGCAGATATCTGATACTAAGCGGATTGCACTTATCTATCTTCATACATTTCTTTATCGTACGTTTTGCTCTCTCATACTGACCATTCTTTGTATATAAAAGAGTCAGTAACTGATATGCCTTAATAAAATTCGGATTCTGATTGAGAACCTTCTTTAATTGAATTATCGCCATATCATCCGTACCGCTTCTGGCATAGTCGAGTGCTACATTAAACTTCTTAATTGTATGGTTTAATTCATCAACCTTACCTTTTTCCTGCTGGATTGCCACCAGATACTTATCAGCCGGGTTATTGTCCGGCTGAATATTCGTACTCATTACCCACTCTGAAAATGCCTGTACTGTCTCTCCCATCTCAAAGTATACAAGACCCAGCAGATTTCTGGCATCAATATTTCTCTTATTCAGCTTTACACATCGCCTAAGAGTATCTGCCGCCCCTGCCAAGTCACGGTTCCTTGCTTTGGTAAGACCTGCATTATAGTAAGTATTGGACAATCTCACGATTCTCTTGTATACGCTTACGTCCATACCACACTGACTGCAATAGTCACTGTTCGTAAGAACGCTTCCACAATTATAGCAAATCATTTATCTTTCCATCCTTCGCCTATTATTCTTCTACCTTTAGTTCGTTAATCATCTGAATCATTACATCTGTAATGTCAGAAATATTGTTGTTGTATATCGCATCCTCTGCTTCCTCAATTTCAAGGCTGGGATGAAACTTTTTGATTTCTTCTTCAAAATTAATCATATTCGTACCTCACTTTGCTGTGTTTCACTACATATCACTGGCACTGATTGTCTATTTCAATCTTGCCAGCTGCTCTTTTACCTGTTCCATCATCTGCTCATACTTCGCTTTCTTCTCTTTCTCCTCATTGATTTTCTTCTCCGGAGCTTTACTTACAAAGTTCTGATTAGAAAGCATACCGTTTACACGGGCAAGTTCTTTTTCTAACTTCTGTACTTCTTTTTCCAGACGTTCCTTCTCTTTTGCAATATCTACAAGCTCAGCAAAAGGCATATAGATGGTAGCCTTTGGAATCACTACTGATACTGCATCGTCTTCGATATCTGACTTATCTGACTGAATAACAACCTCACTGGCATAACCAAGTGTTGCAAAGAATACTCTTCCGTTTTCAAATATATCACGGATATCTGCATCCTCTGATACAACAAATACCTTTGCTTTCTTGCTCGGTGCTACATTCATCTCTGAACGGATATTTCTGATAGAACGGACTGCCTCTTTAATTGTCTCTACTGCTGCCTCTTCTTTTGCAAAATTGTATTCTTCTGTGTATTCAGGCCAGTTAGAAATCATGATTGACTCTTCCTCATCCTGTAATGTACAGAAAATCTCTTCTGTGACAAATGGCATATATGGATGAAGAAGTTTCAATGAATCAATTAATACTTTCTTCAATGTCCAAAGTGCTGCCCCTTTTGTGTCATCACTATCATTGTACAATCTTGGCTTAACCATTTCAATATACCAATCACAAAATTCTTCCCAAATAAAGTTGTAAATTTTGTCGGCTGCAATACCTAATTCGTATTTATCAAGATTTTCTGTCACATCTTTTGCTAATGTGTTGACTTTTGACAGAATCCATTTATCTGCATCTGTTAAGTTTTCCGGCTTATTATTTAAGTTGATATTTTCTTCCGGAAGATTCATCTGAATAAATCTGGAAGCATTCCAAACCTTATTTGCAAAGTTACGTGATGCCTCGACTCTCTCCCAGTAGAATCTCATATCATTACCCGGTGCATTTCCTGTAATCAATGTAAATCGAAGAGCATCTGCACCATATTTATCAATTACTTCCAATGGATCAATACCATTTCCAAGAGACTTGGACATCTTACGTCCCTGATCATCACGAACTAATCCATGGAATACTACCGTATGGAACGGAAGCTTGTCTGTATGCTCCAATCCTGAAAATACCATTCTGATAACCCAGAAGAAGATAATATCATATCCTGTAACAAGTACATCTGTCGGATAGAAATAATCATAATCCTCTGTATTATCCGGCCAACCAAGTGTACTAAATGGCCATAATGCAGATGAGAACCATGTATCTAATGTATCTTCGTCCTGCTTAAAGTGATTCTTTCCACACTTTGGACAAACTGTTGGTGCTTCTTTTGAAACAACAACTTCACCACAATCCTGACAATAATATGCCGGAATTCTGTGTCCCCACCATAACTGACGTGAAATACACCAGTCACGGATATTCTCCAGCCAGTTAAAGTATGTCTTATTCATACGCTCCGGAATTAATTTTAAATCACCATTTTTTACAGCTTCCATTGCCGGCTTTGCCAACTCTTCCATTGCTACAAACCACTGTGGTTTAATCATCGGTTCTACTGTTGATTTACAACGGTCATGTGTTCCTACACTATGAACCAAATCTTCTGTCTCTACTAACAGACCCAGTTCGTCTAAATCTTTCAAAATAGCCTTTCTGGCATCAAAACGGTCCATACCTGCGTATTTTCCACCGATTTCGTTGATTGTTCCATCATCATTTAACATATTGATTTCCGGCAGATTATGGCGTTTTCCAACTTCATAATCGTTCGGGTCATGTGCGGGCGTAATCTTAACGACACCGGTTCCCTTTTCCATGTCTGCATGTTCATCGGCAATTACCGGAATCTGACGACCTGTTAATGGTAATTCCACCATCTTTCCAATCAGGTCTTTATATCTGTCGTCTTCTGCGTTTACTGCTACAGCACTATCGCCAAGCATTGTCTCCGGTCGGGTTGTTGCAATCTCAAGGAAACGACCTTCTTCTCCAACAACCGGATAATTAATATGCCAGAAATGACCTGCCATATCTACGTGCTCTACTTCTGCATCACTGATAGATGTCTGACATACCGGACACCAGTTAATAAGTCTGGAACCTTTATAAATTAATTTCTTATTATATAACTTTACAAATACATCCTGTACCGCATCAGAACATCCGTCATCCATTGTAAAACGTTCCCTGTCCCAGTCTGCTGATGAACCAAGGCGTTTCAACTGGTTAATGATACGTCCGCCGTACTCTGCTTTCCAGTCCCATGCTTTCTCTAAAAATCCTTCACGTCCAAGATTTTCCTTGTTAATTCCCTGCTCTTTTAAGGAATCAATAATCTTTACTTCTGTAGCAATCGATGCATGGTCTGTACCCGGCTGCCATAACGCATTATATCCCTGCATTCTCTTAAATCTGATTAAAATATCCTGCATTGTATTATCTAATGCATGTCCCATGTGAAGCTGTCCTGTAATATTTGGTGGTGGCATCACAATCGTAAATGGTTTCTTGCTTCTGTCTACTTCTGCGTGGAAGTATTTCTTCTCCTGCCATTTTTCATACAATCTGTCTTCAATCTCTGCCGGATTATAATTCTTCTCAAATTCTTTCATCTTTTTTCTCGCTCCTATTGTTTTTTGTGGGAAATCTGTATTTAAAACATATTAATTTCCTCGTATGTAAGAAAAAGAGCAGCTGTGCTGCTCTTTTCTTATGTATTGGTAGCACATCAAAGGGCGAATCATCGCGGTACCACCTTTGTTTATCTCTCATCATATCTTTTAACGGGGACGAACCGGTCATAGCTAATGAACATCACTGTTCTTTCTCACCATAACTGCTCAGAAACTACCTTCATAAACACTTCTCCGAAAGGCTTCCACCATCCCTTTCTCTCTATGGAAGGTTATTTATTACTCCTTTTCTTCACGGCATTTTGCATATAAAGATATAATAAATATTTTGTGTAGGTTTGTCAACCGTGGATTATATTCTTGCATATGTCAGACTAAATACCGCCTTCAAAAATATTAGACTAAAACAATTCAAAACTCACGCCTTCTGTTCCAACTTCTGTAAAAAGACTATCTTCTATAATTAAAGGAACGGAATAAAGAATGAATGCATATATTATAGCTATTAATATTATCATTCCATATTTTTTAATTATATTAGTTTTAAACACAATTTTGCTAATGGCATTAACACCTTTTTTAGATTCATGTTTACATATATCATTATTACTGTCAGTTTTTAGTTTTTTTATTTCTGCATATGTAATACGAGTTACCAATACAATAAAGATTATGCCTGTTAAAATTAATCCTAATGCACCAACTCTATATAGAATTATACTAATCGGTTTAAAATTTAAATAACTATAACTTTTCCCATATTTATTATACACCACATGTGCTCTTGCCGTTTTTTCCG
>CAOXUF010000076.1 GCA_948560485.1 uncultured Eubacterium sp. | reverse complement strand
AGGAGAGACACTGACTTTGAGTCTCTTCTTCTCCCCCGGTTTCATTTTGTATGTTTTTTTGGTAATTTTCTTCTTGCCAATCTTTAATGACACCTTTTTGATTGCAACTGTTTTCTTTCCCTTCGCAGCAGCTTTGGAAACCATACTGTTTATAGAAAATCCGGCAATCAACAGACTGAATACAAGCAGCAGGACTACTGCCTGCATTCCTTTTTTACCCCTTCTAAATTTCTGCATAAAATCAGCCTCCTGTTCGTTTATGTAAGGCATAACCATAGGATTCCTTTGTCAATGCATTTAATCGACTTTTTAATACCAATCATGTTTTTCATCACGATTCAATTTATTTATCTGTTTCATTTCTTTTTTACTCAGTGTAAAATCGTAAATTTCCGTATTCTCCTGTATATGTGCCGGATTGCTGGAACCCGGAATGACTACGACACCTTTTTGCAGATTCCAACGGAGTATTACCTGTGCCACTGATTTACCATGTGCCTTTGCAATCTTTGCTATGGTTTTATCAGAGAGCAGCTCTTTGGTGTAACCTCTCCCGCCAAAAGGATACCAGCCTTCCATGACAATCCCCAGGCTGTGAACATAATCAATCACTTTGTTTTCCTGATAGTATGGATGAATCTCATTCTGAACCACTGCCGGAGTGATTGTTACCTGTGGCAGAAATTCCTGCAGTTCTTCAATATACCAGTTCGACAGACCGATGGAACGGACTTTCCTCTGTCTGACCGCTTTCTCCATTGCCTTGTATGCTTTGACATCATTCTCGCCCGGATGGTGTAAAAGCAGGAGGTCTATGTAGCCGATATCCAATCGCTTCAGAGAATCATTGATTGCTTTTTCCGGGTTGTCATACTGATCCGGATATAACTTTGTGGTCACAAAAATTTCTCCTCTCGGTATTCCGGATTCCCTGACCGCTTTTCCAACCTCTTTTTCATTATCATACATATAGGCGGTATCAATCAGCCTTACGCCACGCTTTAATGCCTCCGATACAGACCTCACGCATACATCATCCTCCAGACTGTATGTCCCGATTCCATTAAGCGGCATACTATAGCCGCTGTTTAATTTTACCGTCTTCTTTTTGAAGTTGAAAACCGGGGACTTCACTTTCTTTGTAACCTTTATTTTCAGCCACGAACTTACTTTTTTCCTGCCATATATAACAGTGACTTTGATTTTGGCTGTTCCTTTTTTCTTTGCCTTTACAACTCCCTTCGTACTGACGGAGGCGGCCTTTTGATTGGAAGAAGTATATTTTATCTTCTTTTTGCCTTTTATGTTACCTGCCTTTACTGTAATCGTGGCTTTTGCTCCTTTTACTAACTGACAGGTTTTCTTTGTATAATTTGTTTTACCGATTTTTAATGTTACTTTACTGTTCTTTGCTTTCGCTGCCATTACCTCCCGCCCTGACAGCGGACTGACTGCCATCATTGCCACAAGCAGCAAAGCCATTATTTTCCGTATCCGATTCATCTCTTTTCCCCCTTCATAACTTTTTCAATATCCTTTAATACCAGTCATGTTTCTCATTCCGGTCAAGTGCGTTGATTTTATCCATTTCCTCATCCGACAGTTCAAAATCATACAATTCTGTATTCTCCTGTATATGGTCGGGATTGCTTGACCCCGGTATCACCACCACGCCTTTTTGCAGATTCCAACGAAGGATTACCTGTGCCGATGACTTTCCATGTGCTTTTGCAATAGCAGAAATCGTTTCATCTCCTAACAGTTCTGCCGTATGTCCCCTGCCACCAAGAGGATACCAACCCTGTACCACAATGCCAAGTTTCTGAATATACGGAATCACATCGTTTTCCTGATAATACGGATGGATTTCATTCTGTACCAGTGCCGGAGTGATACTGACCTGTGGCAGAAATTCTTCCAGTTCCTCCACATACCAGTTGGATAATCCGATGGAACGGATTTTCCCATCCTCTACTGCCTTTTCCATTGCTTTATATGCCTTGACATCATCCGTTCCGGGATGGTGTAAAAGCATCATGTCAATATATTCGATATCCAGCTTTTCCATTGCCTCATCAATGGCTTTTTCCGGTTCGGAGAACTGATTGGGGTACAGCTTTGTTATCACAAAAATTTCCTCACGGGGAATGTCGGAATCTCGGACTGCCCTGCCGACTTCTCCCTCGTTGTGGTACATATAAGCAGTATCAATGAGCCTTACACCACGCTTTAATGCCTCCGAAACAGAGGAAACACAAGTCTCGTCCTCTAAGCTGTAAGTACCAAGTCCGTTCAGCGGCATCTCATAACCACTGTTTAATGTGACTGTTCTTTTCTCAAAATCAAAGACTCTCTCCGCTGTCTCTTTTCCACTGTTTTCTTCCACAAAGGGCTGAACCTCCATCTCATCCAGCCACCCGGTAATCTCACTCTTTGATGTGCCGGCTGCAAAGCGTTTCCCCTCTTTCCATTCCACACTGTCATCCACAAGGGAATGCAGATTCGTATCACTGGAACCAATTCTGCTGCTGTGGGAGGTACAGAACGGCACAATCGTTTTTCCGTTGAAATCATAACTCTCTAAAAAGGTACTGATGATTCTCGGCGCCTGCCCCCACCATATGGGATATGCCAACACCACGGTAGTATACTGCTCCATATCCTCTACTTTACCAGAAATCGCTGGTCTGGCACTGGCATCATCCTGTTCTTTATTCGCCCTGGAACCGGATGCATTGTAATCCAAATCCGCACTGGTATATGGAGTTTCTGCCTTAATTTCATACAAATCCGCATTCAAATACTCTGCTGCGTACTCTGCCAAAGGCTTTGTTGTCCCTGTGCAGGAAAAATAAGCCACTAAAATATTTGTGTTTTCCTTTGACTGTCCACTCTGGTTCATGACACTTTCCTCCTTCTTATTTGTTGCACCACTATTTGCATCCGTCTGTCCTGTCTGACTGCCCTTTCCACATGCTGTCAGACAGGTCAGAACAGCAAGCAATAGGATCATACTGCATAATCTTTTCATGAGCCCACATCCTTTCAGAAATCACTTTCATTTATTGCTTATCATCAGTTTAACAACCATTTTGCAAAATATCAAATATATATATTAAATGTTAATCCATACTTAAAAGATATAGTAACGTCGCTTTGACTTTTTCCATGACAAACTGGCTGGTTGCGTTTGGCTCGTTCCGTACGCAAGAATAAATGAGTTATATAAAAGATGGGCATACGGTGTCTTTTAAATGAAAATATACGCTGTATGCCCATCACGGTATCATAACTCTTATATTCAGTTAAAAACAGAAATCTTCTGATAACGCCCTTTCTGTTTTAATTTGATTTGTTATCATTTAATTTGTGCAGTACATAAGCCATATTCTCACCGAGATTCTGCATATTCTGAAGTCCTTCCTCATCCTTCAGCACATCCCCCAGCATCTGGCCATATACCATATTCCAGTATGTTGAACCTACTATAATCATCTCCTGATTCATAAAAAAGTGATTCATGGCATCCACTGCCGATAATGCCCCTCCCCTGCGAAGTGCCACCACGGAAGCCCCGACCTTGTACTTATTGTTCAGACTGCCACGGTTCATGTCACTAACCACTGCTGCCCGTTCCAGAAATGCCTGCATACTTGCAGAAATGTTTGCCGAATAGACAGGAGAACCGAGTAAAATTCCATCTGCCTCCATCATCTTGTCGAAGGTTTCCCGAAAAATGTCCTTCCTGTGGACACAGTTTTTCTGTTCTCCACATGCCCAGCATGCTTTACACGGTTCGATGACCTGCCCCGCAAACTGTACCAGTTCCGTCTCTATTCCCTGCTTATTTAATTCCTCAAATACCTTATTCATAATAATGGCAGTATTTCCGTCTTTTCTGGCACTGCCGTTAATACCTAATACTTTCATGTCTATACCTCGCCTTTCTCAATTTTGAATGCCCCCTCAAAATTGAGAAAGCATTCATAAATATTACAAACACATCTGATATATTTTCTCCACATCCTCCGGCGCCAAATTCACAGGTCCCGTTATGACACCGCCCATGCAGGCATGCTCTGCCATCGCCTTAAAGCGGGTGCTGTCAATATCCAGCTCGGACAGGGTCTCTTTTAACTCCAACGTCTTAAAGCAGAAATCAGATACTGCTGATATCGCTTTTTCCGCTCCCTCTATCACCTCAAGTCCTTCTTCCACTCCAAATACTTTTGTACCCAGACGGTAAATCGCAGGTGCTGTATCTTCATTCAAAATGTAAGTCAGCCAGCGTGGTGTCAAAATAGCGAGACCATGACCATGTGTGATGTCATAATATGCAGAAAGTTCATGCTCCATTGCGTGGCAGGCACATCCATGAACCGTTCCCGCATCCAGTATGGAATTCAGCGCCATGGAAGACGCCCACATCAGATTTGCCCTTGCCTCATAGTTTTCCGGCTCTTTCATGGCAACCGGCGTCCATTTTACTACCGCACGCATCACTGCCTCCTGAAGTTCCAACACCATGTCAAAAGTGGCATCCCCGGCAAGATAATAATTATCCAGCACATGATTGAAAATATCAAAAGCGCCGCATGCCGTCTGATAGGTTGGCAGGGAATAACTATACTCCGGATTTTCAAATGCCACTCTCGGAATCAGGGCATCCCCACCCAAGCCAATTTTTTCATTCGTATCCATGTTAGAAATAACTGCCCATGCATCCATCTCAGAACCTGTTGCCGCATTGGTAAGGACAGCAATCAAAGGAAGCGCCTGCATGACCCATGTACCGCCGGATACCAGTGGCCATACATCCCCATCCTCCGTAAGAGCCGCAGCAGCAACGCCTTTGGCACAGTCAATTGTAGAGCCGCCACCCACAGCAAGAATGACGTCAATATTTTCTGTTTTGCAGATTTGGGCGCCTCTATTTGCAGTGGAATGTCTCGGATTTGGCTCAACACCGGAAAGTTCAAAAAACTCAATACCGTTCTCTTTCATAAGACCTGTTACCGTATCATACAATCCATTTTTTCTGATGGAACCACCACCATACACCAGAAGTACTTTTTTGCCAAACTTCAGTAATTCCTCTGGCAAATGCTCCATCTGGTTTTTTCCAAAATACACTTTATCCGGGTTGTGAAAAATAAAATCATTCATGTTGTTTTCCTCCATCTTTAATTTTGCGAATCTCCTTTGCCGGAACACCTCCGACAATCGTAAATGCCTCTACATCTTTGCTGACGACGGCTCCCGCTGCCACCACAGACCATCTGCCTACCGTAACTCCCGGCAGGATTGTTGCATTGGAACCAATCCAGACATGGTCCTCTATCACAATCGGTGCATAATGGTTTTCCCTGTTTCTCAAAGGACTCAAATCATGGTTAATTGTTGCCAGCACCACATTGTGTCCGATCAGAGAACCGTCACCAATGGTAATCCCTCCCTGATCCTGAAAATGACAGCCGGAATTGATAAAGACATCCCTGCCAATGGTAATGTTCTTTCCAAAATCGGTGTAAAACGGTGGGAACATCCGAAAACTGTCATCAACCTTTTTTCCTGTCAGCCTGCCCATTATCTCCCTGATTTCTTCCGGTGTATGGTACTGGTTATTCAGCTCCATGCCAATGCGGATGGCTTCCTGAAAGAGAATATCTGCATAGGCATCACGCTTCGGATTATCCTCTGCGTCCTCCGTAAAACCATCTATCACGTCATTTACTGTCAAAGTTTACATCTCCTTTTCCCATTCCCTCAGTGTCCTGACACCTGTTTCATCACCCAGTTTTTCCAAACGGCTAACTTCCTCTGCATTCAATCTAATCTGTGCTGCTCCTGCCGCTTCTTCCACCTGGCTAACCTTTGTTACCCCGATTATTGGCAGAGTCCCCTTTGCAATCGCCCACGCCGTGGCAACCTGTGCGGGACTGGCATCAAAACGTGTCCCTATCATTCTCAGCTCATCAATCAATGCTGTCAGTTCTTTCAAATGTGGGTTATACGCCTCTCCCCTCCCGGTTCCCTCCGGGAATGGATTTTCCTCACTGTACCGTCCGGTAAGTGCTCCCTGTTCCAGCACCATATAGGAATAGAATGTAATTCCATTCTCCTTACAATAATCAAGGATACCTGCACGCTCCGAAGAACGGTGTAACAGACTGTAATGGTTCTGCACCGCAGAAATCTTCAGACCCTCTGCAGCAAGAATTTCATTTGCCCTTTTTATCTCCGCAAGGTTGTGGTTGGAAACGCCGATTGTCTTAATCTGTCCGCTTTTTGCCAGCGGGATTAAATCCGGCGTCCATTTTTCCACATTCATCGGATTATGAATCCAGTAAATATCAATCACATCTGCATGGAGCCTTTCCCTGCTCCCGTCTAACATTTCCTGCATAGCATCCGGTGAATCACCAGCAATCTGTGGTGTAAACTTTGTGGAGAGTATCACATCGTTACGGTCAATCTCTTTCACAAAATTTCCAAGTATCCGCTCGGAAGTACCTTCACCATATACAGCCGCAGTATCCCAAAGATGTAATCCATGTTCCATAGCAGCATCAAAAACCAGTTTCAAATCTTCCTCAAATAAATGGTTTCCAAAAACCTGATCCCCGCCTGCTGCCCCTGCGCCCCAGGACCATGCACCAAGTGCAATGTTTGGCATTGTTTGATTTTTACTCATCGTTAACCTCCTGTTTGTTTTCTTTTATAAAATAACAGATAATCCAGACAATCCAGTTTTTTCTGTACGTCATGCATCTGTTTTACCAGCTCTTTACGATGGCTTTCCAATATCTCTATTTGTTCCCTCTCTTTTCCGTGGTCTTGCAGACTCATATAATGCTTAATAATATCTGCTGTCTTTCTGACGGGGCATATACCCCGCTATTTTTTCCAAACTATCCTTTAATTCTTTCTCATAGGGAGATAACTTTTTCTCTACTGCCATAACCACAGCTCCTCATTTACTTAATCACCTTATTTTTTTTTAACCATTTGCGTATTTTCTTATCACTAACATCATTGGCGGTCAGTCCTTTTTTTACCTTTGCACCCTTGCAAACTTTTTTGATATGTTTTACACTTCCACCTATCCCGGTGCCACCACTGGTGCAGAATGGAACGATTGTTTTGCCTGACAGGTCATAGGATTCCAAAAAAGAATATACTGCCATAGGAGCGTCTCCCCACCATATGGGATATTCTTCTGTCAAGTATGGACTAAAAAAAATTTTTATTTTTTTCGCTTTCATTATATCCTCAAATCCCTCAATAGGGAATTACACAAATAGTTATGAAGTAATAACTCAAAGGTTAATACTATCCTCCCACATCAGCCCTATTCTATCGTTATCCTTGTGTAATGTCTAATGCTTATTTTGATTTATTTATCATACCCACAAGGCATGATATAGAGTATTTTTTCAAAGCACACGACTTTGGAAATCGCTCTGCTACAAACTCCACCAAATATTCTCCAGACTATTACATCTGATTCTCCGGTCTAATATCGCCATTTAATATTTTTTTATAAATTTGTAGCCATCTTTATGATACTCATACACCTCCATCTCTCCTTCAATAAATGTTGCATCATTTTTATCAAAAAGTGTAAGGCATTTTCCTTGTAATCCTATTTTTCCCATTCGTGTACTTCGATAAGCTACTCCTCCAAACCCTTTTGCTATAAGATACCTGCTAAATGCTCTAAACGGAATATAAGCCTCCAATTCAGGATCATCTTCTCTATCCACAGCATAAAATATTGCATCACAAATATTACCAATCAATATCTTAGAAAGCTGTAGCTGAATATCGTGGTGCATTTTCAATTCTAAACCCATTTTTCTCTGGATTTTATCTAATTCCTCCACAAATGCTTTTTCATTCCCTGCCTTTGCATATTCAAGCATTCTCTTTCGCAATTTAGGTTTATTTTGAATAACTTCCCACATCATATCTTTATAAGTAATTTCCAGCTTATTTAATCCTTCCAACTCCCCCTCATAATCAATTCCATCAAAAGACAAATCTAATATTTTTATCCTCCTATGAACCGCTTTAAACTTACACACTGATAATGCCTGTCCCTCTCTTGCTCTTAGCTCCTCAAAACACGTTTTTTGTGCCAGTTTAATGTTTTGATAGTCCATCCCTTCATCATCATATGCTAAATAGAGGAAAGCCACACCATCATCATTCCAACGATTATCATGACAAAATGCCGGATCAGGCATGATGTATTTATAATTGTCATAAACTTCATATCCGCTGGCTCTATACATATGATGAAACTCTTTCAACTGTTTCACAATAAAATCCGGAAATGCTTTAATTGTTGCTGAGAAGAAATCCTCAAACAATTTTATAAAACTTGCTTCATTAGATGCTAAGCTTTCCCCTTCTGGCAATTCTTTCCACAATTTTAAAATAAACATCTGGTTATGTTTCCAATAAACATCTGAAAAGTCTTTCAAAAATCTCAATTTACCAAATCGAATATATAACTCAAACTTCCCACACCGTTTTGATGTGTTGAACCTTGAAAAATCAAT
>CAOXUF010000075.1 GCA_948560485.1 uncultured Eubacterium sp. | reverse complement strand
CTTTTTATCATTTCTCTGCACCCAGAAATCCCCTTTATAAAGCGGATTGCGGAGGATACGGAGAATCGTTTCCTGTTTCCAGTTATAAGCGTCATCATCTGCAATCAGAAATTTTCCAAAATACTCCTGCTTATAATAGGCTGGCTTCGGAATCTTCTCTTGATAAAGGACTTTCCCAATTTTATTATTCCCATAGCCTTTCAAGGCAAGCTGAAAAATATAGCGGACAGTCGGCGCTGTCTCTTCATCCGCAATCAGATGGTTCTTGTCTGCCGGGTCTTTTTTGTAACCGAACGGCGCATGGACTCCCATGAATTTCCCCTGACAGGCACGGATATACTTGCCGGATTTTACCTTTTTGGATATATCCCGTGAATAAAATTCATTCAGGATGTTCTTGAACGGGGTAATATCCATCTCTCCGCTGTTCGCCGAATCCACACCGTCATTGATAGCGATATATCGCACATGGTGGTTTGGGAAAAATACTTCGATATATGCCCCGCTCTCCAGATAGTTTCTGCCAAGCCTTGATAAATCTTTGGTTATGACACAATCTACATGCCCCGCTTCGATATCCGCAATCATTTGTTGAAAAGATGGCCGGTTAAAATTCGTACCGGAGTATCCGTCATCCACGTAAAATTTATAGCTGTGGATACCCATTTCCTCCGCTTTCCGTTTAAGGATTGCTTTCTGGCTTCCGATACTCATGCTCTCCCCGACGTTCCCATCGTCCATTGACAATCTCGCATAAAGTGCTGTCCATATTTCTTTATTTTCTGTATTCTGCATATTGGCCTCCTATATTTACTCAATATCCAGAGACAGAAATACGCTGACTTCATTATAGCCTTTTCCGTCTCTGGCATCAACCGTCAATTCATCTTTTCAGACAGCTTTCTTCTCCGTCTCCATATTGCCCCTTAATCTTTTCTCCACATTCCTGCGGGCAGCTTCTTCGCTCACAACCGTTAATAATCCTTCCATGCTTTCCGTACCGGAATATACATGCTCCACCACATAACGGATCGGCGTATTCTTTCTCCCCCTTTTCTTTCTCTGCATAGATTCCCTCCCTTCGTTCAATATTTTTTCAGTTTTCTCCACTCCCCTGTTATGTTTCCTTTCATCTTTTGTGCAGTTCCTATTTTTATCATGGGACTGTTATCTGTCATGCTCCGCCTTCTTATCTGGGTACAGTTTCCCGGAAACTACCGCCGCATGGCTGCGGATTTTGATTTCCCCACGCTTTTCACTTTCTACGGCGTTGCGGTATCTCCCGTCTGAAAGGAAGAAGCGGTATCTTTCCCCTTTAAAACCTACGGGGCTGTCATTATTCAGCACATCTAGAACGATCATATGTCTTGTGTCTGGCTGGAACCGCTCCCTTCCTGACAGGTCATGCCCCTGTAAGACCGGCTGTTTTAACCGTTCCTTTGCTTCATTCAGTCTCCGTAAGACAGAACTTCTTCCCTGTCCTATGACATACGCCTTATTGTCCGCTATGAACCGGCTACATTCCGGTTCTGGAAGTTTTTCCAGTTTATCTGCAGCATTCCTTATGATGATCCTCGTCAGGTCGTCTCTGGCTACTGACTGTTCATCCCTCATCGCCTTCACTGTGTCCTCTTTTGTCGTTGCTTCATACTTGTAAATCATTTCCAGTTCACTTCTTGTAAATCGCATAAATCCCTCCTACTTTTTTTATTATGCCTGATCAGGGGAAGCTGTTTTTTGCTTCCTACTATATAAGCCGATTGGGGACTACTGGTGGGAAAGGAAATTGGATTATTTTTAGAATTTTTTTATCTTCCGTGATGTAAAGCAATCACGCTGCGACTATTTTTAATAGGAGCCAATCTGCATATTTGGAAAATGTGCAGGAACCGAGGGCATGGGGAGCGGATTCCCCATCAAGTTTGTCAGAGTAACCCAAAACCACAAAGTGGGTTTTGAGTTACTCTGGCGAATCTTGCCCTAATGCTTCTCCTTTCCCCACAGGCTACCGGATTCAGAAAAATAAAAAACGACGAACCCTTTCCTACATGGATTCACCGTTTTAAGCCTGACGTTGCACAAACATTACCCTATGTTTTTATATCTAAAATTCAAAAAGCAGTGAATCTTGTAGACTTACTGCTTTCATACATTTATGCAAAACAATGTTTTATTGTTAGCTCTATTCTTTATCAAAACGGAATTTCAATATACCGTCTATTAATCGTTCCCTTACATGGTTTTCTACATCTGTATTCACATGACCATCCATTTTTGAAAAATATCGGATATATCCACCATAATGTTCTAATACTGTTTCGATTGCTCCCGGATCACCATTGGCAGCTTTTACAATCGTTCCATACGAAATAAGATTCTTTCCCTTCATTCCTGTTTCCCCATTTCTCCTTTCAGCTGCTTCATTACCGTCTTCATTCTGCTCCAAACACTACTATGCGCCTGACCATAATACCCTGCAATTTCCTGGTAAGTGTAATGTTTAAAAAAATATAAGAATACAATTTCTTGTTTCTTCCTTTCCAACAAAGATAATGCCTTGGAAAGCCGCTCATTTTCTAAAATTACAGTATGTCCACAAAGCGACAGCGGATGTCTGGCTTCTATTCCATTCTCAAATCCCCCACAACTATATGCTGGTATCACTCCTGATTCTACTAAATACTCAAAAGATATTTCCCGCTTCCATCTTTTAGAAACTTTGCTCTTAGCTTCTGCTGACGCATGGCGAATGATGATCTTACATAAGGCATTAAACTCATGCTCAATGCGTTCTTGATATTGTTCAATGATATTTTCCACAACACATTCCTTCACTTCATCAAAATAATGCCGTCTAAATCTGATAAGAATATATTCACAAAACTGTTGCTGTCCGCTTCTAGTCTATCATGATATCCCCACATTTCGACACAATCGTCAGGCAATCATCTGAGCCTTTTACCTTTCTCTCAAAATATGCTTTCTCATCATTTTCCGATAACTTTCCTCCCAGTTTCTCGGACACTTCTATATCCATCTCTGAATTGGCATAAATTGAAAGCATATCCTGAGATGATGGATTCAGTTCCAAAGAAAAATCCCCATTCTCCGTTTGCATTTGGATATTTTGAGATAATTTCACATTCTCTGCCACAATATCTCCATTAACTAATATAATATTTCCGCCCTCTATTGTCATATCAAAGAGATCTAAATCTCCCTCATCCATGTGAATGTCTACTGGTTTTACATTGATTCCATGAAGTTCCATATCGCCTTCCCCCATATTTGTCATCAACTTAATTTCCGCATCAGAAGGAACATATAATGTTACAACACTGGTGTAGTCAGTTTTTTTCGTTTTCAAGTTATTGCTAATGCCATCAACAAATACTCCGCTATAATAAGTTGCCGGCTTAGCATTTTTCTCTTCCAGGATAAGAACTCCATCCTGTATATTGACTGTCAAAGGGGGTTCATCGTTTTTGCCACTAATATTGTATTCAAGATAAAAACCATTATCTTCTGATAAACGAACGATAAAATCTACATGGGTTAAATCTGCTCTCACTTCTTCTCCATCATAATCCAACGGTAATTTCTCTTGTTTATATATCTCTGCATTCATTTCAGAAATGATCCCATCATCTTCTAAAATCTCCCTTGGTGCCTGATTAGCAGTGCCTTTTATAGTACACCCAGATATCAAAACAATTGTCAGATAAAAAGCCATTCCTGCCAATAATCTCTTTGATGTTCTCTTCATTACAATCCCTTTCCTTTCACCTTTTCCACTCAATTACCGATTTATATCATCAAAGTAATGTTATCTCAATCTGATACAGATATATTCATATTATTTTTTGAAATTATGCTTTTTGAGCATCCAGAATTGCTCCGAGATATTCTTCCCTGCTCCTTGCTCCCCGATATATCTCATAAGATATTTTCCCATTTTCCAAAAACAAGATACGGTTACAATAGCTTGCAGAAAATGAATCATGTGTAACCATCAAAATAGTTGTCTTAAATTTCTTATTGATTTCTAAAAGCAATTCCATTAAATTTTCTGAATTCTGTGGATCAAGGGCGCCTGTCGGTTCATCCGCTAAAATCAATTTAGGATTATTTACGAGCGCTCTGGCACAGGCACATCTCTGCTGCTGTCCGCCGGATACTTGATATGGATATTTGTTTCCAACTTCCTTGATTCCCAATATATTTATGATTTCTTCCGTTCGTTTTATGATGTCGTTACTTTTTTCTTCATTAAGGATCAGCGGCATATAAATATTTTCCTGCAATGTCATAGTATCTAAAAGATTGAAGTTCTGGAAAATGAAACCTAAATTTTCCTTCCTGAATTCACTTCTAACGTCCTCGCTCATTTTTGTAATATCTTTTCCCTCAAAATATATGTGTCCTGCCGTAGCTGTGTCAATGGTGGCAAGCACATTCAACAAAGATGTTTTACCAGAACCGGATTCCCCCATAATCCCAATAAATTCCCCTTTTGATATTTCAAAGCTGACTCTTTCTACCGCTTTTGTAATGATTCCTGAACTCCCATAATATTTCTCAACATCTTCCACCTTGATATATGTTTCCATCCTATATATTTCCTTCCTTTCGATGATGAATATTTCTCCTAAAAAATATATCTGTAAGTATAAAGTAAATCATGTACAGCATTAAAATCCATAAGAACGACAAGAACACATATTTTACCCATACCGCACGAAGTCCCGTAGCCAGAATAAAACCTTTGCTTGCATGGTTCGCAATCAGACATCCGGGAATAAGCGCCATACAAAGCGGAATCAGATAATTAACTGCCAACTGTTCATGTATCACCGTATCAATTTTTGTTTGATTCATTCCCAGTTTTTCTAAAAGCAGGTAACGGCGTCTGTTTGATTCCGAAGTGCTGATCAGATGGGATGCAAGGAAAGAAATTGCCACGCATAAAAACACGATACTTACATAGGCAAACGCAAATATAAATGGCACAAGCGTTGCTTTCAATTCTGTTTCCACCTGCTTTTTCAGCAAAATCGGACTGACATATAAAATACTGTGGTTACTGCCCCAATAAAGCCCGTCATTTCCACTGGACGCATCATCTAATTTATCAAACACTGTTCCTGCAGCCTGTTTCTTTATAGATGCCGCAAATACAGAGTAATATGGTGTCATATGATTTGCCGCATCATCCGGGATTACCAAAACATAGTCAGCTCCATTATGTCCATTCTGTTCAAAATCTACAGTACTGATTTCTTTGCAGTGCAATTCTTTTGTATCACATAGCAGCGTCCTGCTTCGGATTTCATTAGTAAGTTCAGGTTCTAACCTTCTTTTAATCTGTAAAATATACTCATCTGCCCGGAGTTCAACAGGCTTCTGGCCAAGCATTTTCCGAAGTATGTTATAATCGCTCACTTTCATATAAGTATCATATGCATAGTAGACATCATATCCCTCTTCATCAGCGTCCAGCTTTTCTGCATCAAATGCACCTTCTTCACTGATAAATCGATCTCCAAAATACATCAGATGTGTATAAAGCCATTCATTCATCATACTGACGCCATTTTGATATATCACATATTCATGGGATTCCTGTATTCCAGTTTCACTTTCTAATATATCTTTTTCACGCTGGAATTCAGGTTTGGGGGCTTGATGATATATCATGACATCAAACGGATATTCCGAATCAATCTGGTGGTTCTGATAATCGGTATACATCATGGCAACTGTGCTTCCTGAAATAGAAACAACTAAAAGGGACATAACAAATATGATTATTTTCCGCATAGAATATAGTTCAGATTCTATTGCCCTGCATAAAAATAGCCGGTTTCCTTTCAAAAGCCATTTTTTAGTTCTTTTCCTTTGCTTCTTCTTTCCAGATATTTTTTCATCGGCTTCATTTATCCTCTCCATTTCATTTAACTGACGGATATTCATTTTGGAAAATTGTTTTCTCACCTTAAGCAATGCGGCTAAATAACAAAATAAATATAAAGTTGCTGTCAAACACACCGTTACAAGCTGAAAATCCATTTTAAGCACATATTCCGTCCGGAACATATGGAAAAAAATTACCATCAAAAACTGTTTCAGCAATTCCCCTGCCAGGATTCCAGGTATATATGCCATTCCAGCCATAAATACCGTTTCTTTTCGGAAAATCTGAAATACCTCTGTTCCTTTCATGCCAAACAGCATATACAGCCCGAATTCCCTGCTGCGGATTTTCAGCGATTGCCGCATCATATATTGGATCAGCCACGCCGTAATCATAACAATCAGTACAGATGCTATTCCTAAAAACACCGCCAGAACCGATGCCGTTTCGCAGGCTCTCCTGACATCTTCTGAAAAAAACAGAGAATTAAACGCAAACATTAGCGCTGCAATCAATATCATTGTAAAAAAATATACTGGCTCTCTTATAATCGCAGTCTTTACATTTCTCCTGGCCAACTGATTTTTGCTTAACATTTTTATCCTTCCTTTATGTCTCTTCCTGATGCAGTCAGTATAACACTGCTCCCTACAGATTACCTATTGATTTTCATTACCTGAATCTTACAATTTTGTCATATATCCGGAAATATGCTGTTCTCCATTTGAAAAGGCAAACTCCCCACATCCATTTGTGATGAATTTGCCTTTTAGAATCAGACGTTTTGTTTTGCCGGAAGCGATAGATAAACAGAAGTATATTCTTTGAACAAAGATTCTGCCCATACTTCCATATCCAGCTTTTGACATAATTTTTTTACCAGATATAAGCCTATTCCCGTAGAACGCTCGTTTTCCCTTCCATTGCTCCCGGTAAACCCCTTCTCAAAAATCCTCAGTAATTCCTCTTCCTTTATCCCTGTCCCATTATCCCATATTTTCAGTATAACTTTTTTGTTCTTTTTTTCAGATGACAGGATAATCTTTGCACCCTCCTTGCGCCGGTATTTTACGGAGTTTAAAAGGATCTGGCTTATAAGAAAGATAAGCCACTTTTCGTCCCCATAAATATAAATATCATCCTCACATTCAAATTCTATTCCGACACAGCTATTCATAATTATAGTACGGTTTCTGTTAATTGCCCTAACTAAGATACGGTGTAAATTCAGCTTCTGAATCAAATAATCTTTATATACCTGTTCTGAACGAGCATAATATAGCGCACGTTCTACGTCATTTTCAATTTTTCCCAATTCTATGTTCAACCCCTTTTTCAAGACGGGATTATTTCCAGCCCTGTTTTCTATCATAAGCTGCATTGAGGTAATCGGCGCTTTTACTTCATGTATCCATTCTTCAATATATTCCTCATACTCCCTTTCTTCATCCTCTATCTTATGAATCTGCTCTATGGCTGAACTTCCCACCAGCCTTAATAATTCCTGATATAATTTGTCCTCGGCACGATAAGAAACGGGCAGAAGCTCAGCGATCAGCCAGGGATGCTCCATACCTTCTACCCGCTCCCGGATTGTTTTGAAATATTCTTTTCTTCTGTACCACTCTATCAGATTCTTTATGAATAGTATGCTGATAATTGTTAAATCAATCAAAAAAATAGAAGCAAAAGTATTACCTACGATATATAAAAATTCAGATAAAATAAATAAAACTACCAGTGTCCCTAATAACCTTGTTACTCTATCCTTACAGTAATCTTTCAGTTTCATACCGTCCCCTCTCTTGCTTTTAACTGATAGCCCATTCCCCTTTTTGTCTGTATCAGATCCTGTACTCCGATATCTTCTAACTTCTGGCGGATTCTTCTGATGTTGACACTCAATGTATTATCATCTACAAAACTTTCATTATCCCACAAATTATTCATTAAATCTTCTCTTGATATTATTTCATCTTTATGCATAAAAAAATAGGACAGTATATGCATTTCATTTTTGGAAAGTTCAACTTCCTTTTTTTCACACCGCACTGTACCATTAAGCAGATTCAGCTCTATTCCTCCAAAGACAAGCACTTTATTCTGTGATTTTCCAGAAACTCTCCGCAATATTGCGGCTATGTGTGCCAGTAATACTGCAGGACGGTAAGGTTTCTCTATAAAATCGTCGCCACCCGTCATCATACATTCTAATTCTGCGGAAGAGGAACTTTGTGAAGTAATAAAAATAATAGGGACATCCGATATCATCCGTATTTTAGAACACAGAGTAATTCCATCGGCTCCCGGCAGAGCAACATCAAGAAGAAGCAAATCCGGCTGCAGTTTCTGCACATATTCTGGAATGTTAGCAAAATCCTCCGCAACATCTGCACGATATCCGGCATTTTCCAACAATAACTTAAGTTCTCTTTGAACAGATAGATCATCATCTATGATTACAATATAATACATGAAGCATCTCTCCTGACCTTTCATATCTGCTTACCAATTTTTCATTCTTGCGTTTTATTATAGCAAACTGAGTTTTTTATGCAATACTTTCCAAATATGTTAAAAGAGCAATCCATTCATTTATGGTTGCTCTTTTTAGCGTATTTCTCCCTGGATTTGTTTATGTACCTCTAATTCTGGTGCTATCTCTATGGCTGTCTGAGTTTCCCCGAATGATGCCGCCCAACTGTCAAAATGCCCTA
>CAOXUF010000074.1 GCA_948560485.1 uncultured Eubacterium sp. | reverse complement strand
TTTCAATTCTGCACTGATGAACAAATTTTCATCCAGTTTTTCATCTATGAAAACTGCTGTGTCCTGTTCCTCTCTGGAATCAACATTTGTTTCGTCCTGTGATTCAACAACTTGAGTGTCTGTATCCAAACTCTCAAAATCAATATTTAATTGTTCTTCACTTTGAGATGTATGAGCACATCCTCCTAATAATGTCAGAAGAACCACCATACCTATTACAGTTTCTATCATTTTTTTAATCTTTTTCATCTTAACCTCCACTTATCTTGACTTATTTTGCATATTACTCTTTCGACTGAAAAGCTCTTTTTCCTTGTTCCGAAAAATGATTTTATCACGAAAATGAACGCTGTGCCGTTTCTTGTCATAATTAATATATATTTTTGTAAAAAATTGATAAGAGCATGACCAGAATATAGCCATGCTCTTATTGTTCTTATTATTTTTTAGTATTTTTATTTGCCTCTACAGCCCATTTTCCATTCTTGCCATATACAGAGGCAGATTGACACAGAATATGCCCTCCTGTGCCGTGACTGCCATTGTACCATTATACTTCTCTACAATCTTCTTCACATTTTTCAATCCGATTCCATGCTGTTCCGTAAAAGGCTTCGTTGTCTTTAAGATCGTTTCTTTTCTATTCTGTTCCTCGCACAAGATACAGGATTCAAAACTATTCTCAATTTTTACCTTTAGAATCCCTCTTTTCAATTTAATATGAACGCTCAGATATTTATTTTCCGTCTTGCCGGCTGCCTCAATCGCATTTTCAAGCAGGTTTCCTAACATGACATTGATATCAAAAGAATGTCTGACTTTTTCCGGCAGCATTACTTTTATATCCACACCACAGTTTTCAGTTCCTTCTCAGCCTTTTGGAGCATAAAATTGAGTACGCTGTCAATCTCCAGATTTCCAGATGCAACAATCTCATTAGAATTCTTGAGAAATGAATTCATCTCATCAATATACTTCTGTATTTCTGCTACGTCATGTTTATTCGCCAACAGCATCAATTCGTTGAGATGGTGTTTTATATCATGCCGTAAGGCTTTTATCTTTTCTTCTCCCCTCAAAACAACATTCAGTTGGTTTGTGTATGCCTGTAACTGTGTCTTCAGCATTTCCATCTCATATTGCTGTGAAATAGAATGCAGCAATAAATTATACAAATACAGCATAAGAAAATTTGCAATCAACAGACCAATGCTCACAATGGTAAGCCCTATGTCTGTACACGTATCAGTATAAATCAACAGAGTAATAACTATAATACTGCATATGGGCATTAGCACCAACGAAATATTTTGAGCATCCTCTGCATCTTTATGAATTGTAATCATTTTTTCTATCACTAACTCACACATGAAAATCAGAAAAAACGATATGACTGCATAAATCTGATTATAAGCTCCCCCATACCGGTAATTGACAAATAAGGATGTAGCTGCCACATCACAGCCGCAATTTACCAAATAAATCGTACCGGTTATAAACAGATTTGTCCTGGCGGACTTCGTATACAACCATACGATTGCACCGATTCCCACCAGATTACATATCATATTAATCCATACTGTGTGAAATTCCCAAAATAACACAGTATTTATAACATAAAAACAACCATAGACAATGTGTTTTTTCTTTTTGTCTACGTCTACCCCCCCCCCAAAAAGACTGACGCACATCTGCCAATCAGAAATATCCGAAAAAGATTGGTCAGCGCACAAATCATAAAATCAAGCATATCTATTCTTCCCTTAAAAGTTCATCTCTCACAAGTTTTCGATTTGCCAGACTGATTGTCAATATCGTGCCATCTACCAATTCCACCATCTCATATGTATATCGGAAAACATATTCTTTGTTTATGATATAAGACTGATGTATCACAATAAAATCCTCTGACAGGCATTTCACAACATTTTTTAGTTTACCATAAAATTCAAATGCTGCTTTCATGGTTACAACCTTTACCTTACGCCCCTTGCTTTCAAGATAAACAATATCTCCCATAGGAATGTAATAGTAATCTTTTCCCCGTTGAAATTCAAACCTTTCATTTCTCTTTTTTGCAATTTTGAGTGCCATACCCATAACTTCATTAATCTGCTCCTGCAAGATTGGTTTAATCAGAAAATCCAAAGGCTGTGTTTTGAATAATTGCTGTGCATAGGATGCTTTTCCCGAAATATATACAATCTGCAACCCCATATTATCCAATTGGTTTCTGATATAAGTACCGACTTCAATACCTGTCATTTTAAAAAGTTCTATATCCAGAAAAAGAAGATCCAGATAACCGCCTGATGCCAGATAGTCTCTTAAATTTTCTCCTGTATACCAAATATTTGTATCGACTTGAATATTCTTTTCTTGTGCATATTGCAAAAGCATATTTTCAATAGATGTACAAATGTTCTCTCCATCATCACAAATTCCAATGTTATACATACTGCACCTCGTAATATTTTTTTCAATAAAACAATACATCTTTCACAATTAAAATTTAACGCTGCTTGTGATTATATCGCCAGGAAACAGTGATGTCAAACGATATTGAGCATAAAAATACTCATATAACATTACTTCTCCTATATTCCGAAAATCAGAATTCTTGAAGTTTATCTTCTTTACCTCTTGGTTTCCGAAAATCGGAACTTTTGCAGTATGACTTATGAACTTCTGTAATTCCGAGAATCAGAATGTAACGATACTGATATTAACTATACTGAATATAGTCATACTGAATCAATCATATCAATCCTATCCTAAATCCTTCCCTTGCATCGTGGAAATGTGCATAACAGGCTAAGAAGTCATGGGTAACTCTATAAAAAGCCAGTTATACGACATTCTCACAATGTCTGTGGCGGCAGTTAACTCTCATTGTGATGTGTCCTTTCATTTTTACAACAATGCCTACTTATAGGCATTGCTTTTCGGAGATTCTCCTTTTGAAAAGAGCATAAATCTTAGCGCATAACTTTTAAAATCCCTGATTCCATACTATAAACATTGTCACAAAGTATATTTATATCTTCTGAATTATGACTGGCAATTAAAATAACTTTTCCTCTTTTTTTCAGTTCAAGAAAGAGTTCCCTCATTTCATTCACACCATGACTATCCAGTCCATTAAACGGTTCGTCTAAAACCAAAAATTCTGGTTCTTCCATAATTGACTGTGCTATAGCTAATCTTTGCCGCATCCCCATAGAATATTTCCCTACATGTTTTTTTGATTTTGGGTCAAGTCCTACTTTTTCCATAATGCTTTCTAAATATTGCCTGTTATTCTTATTATTAATCATATATAGGTATTCCAAATTTTTTATTCCAGAATAATTTTTTAAAAAAGCCGGTTCTTCAATAATAATTCCAACCGAAGGAAGAACATCTGTCTGTCTTTCCCGCTTTATACCGTTTATTAGAATCTCGCCTGAATCCAACGACAACAAACCACATATTATTTTAAATAAAACTGTTTTCCCTGCGCCATTTCTCCCTATAATCCCTGTAATCTCTCCTTGTCTGCATTCCATATTGACATGATCCAGCACCTGCGTTTTACTAAAATATTTGCATACATCTTTTACTTTTATATTTTTATCCTTCATAAAATCACTCCTCATCTGTCCAATCCAAATCTTTTATATATATTCTCTTCAAAGAAATGCAACTTAATATAAATACTGAAATTGCTGCCATAATAATTACTGCCGAAAAGGAAGGCGCATTTTTACATACTTTTCCATACAACAGGAGCAAATTCATCCATGAAAACGGCGAAATAAAGCTAATCCATTGCTGGTATAAATACAGATTAGCAAATACAACCGATAAAACGGAAAGAAAAGTTCCCATAAGTACAGCGGTTGTCCTGTTCACGCAGATACTCACAGCAAACATAATCATTCCAACCAATCCGGTAGATATACAAAGGATTATCCCAAATATCAACATGGTTATGAAGGGATCATGTTCGATAATCAATTCATAAGAAAAAGATAATTTCACATTGTATTCCAGCCCTGCATTTGTCATAGCAAGCGAATTATACAATTTCCCCCACTCTGCAGTCCATTCCAGACATGGAACCAACGGCAATATGCTTAAAACCACTTCAATAAATGAAAGCGAAACAGCAGACATCCAAATTCTTAATATTTTAGCATATACCCATTTCTTCCTTCCCTCCCTTATTAATGCATACATTTCATTTCTTTGCATAAAAGGTATATTAGAGTAAAAATAAATTACAGAGATTCCATATATAAATAGAAAATATACATTTTGTCCAACAAAAGGCAATATCCAAGGCGATGCAGGATAATCCGCAACAATAGAAAATCGTTTCACTGAATTAATATAGTAATGTAAAATATAAAACTGAAAAACACAAAAAAACAACAACCGCCTGCTAAAAAAATTATTCACAAAATCCTGCCACACATGTTTTGTTTTATTCACAGATTTTTCTCCTCAACTTTCTAATTAAAAGTTTTCTAAGCAAAACCACATTGATAGCCGCTATCATAGCCACTAGCAGCAAGGACAAATAATCATTTAGGAAAATATTATTTGAAGGTGAAAAAACCGTAGCCAAATTCAGTGTTCCAGAGGAAGCTGTCGACAAAATGTAATCCACAAAATAATACTGAACCATTGGTGCCGATAACACAAGCATACGATTTGAAATGAACATGGAAAGATAAGCTGCCCATAAAGATAAAATTCCTGCAAGCACACTGTATTGGATTCCGTAACAGAAATAATACAAAGAGTACCATTTATGTATTAAAAAGAATCTTAATCCCCCAGCATGTATGATATGATCATATTGCAAACCAGATACATCCACCCATGCTAATTTAAAATGCATTATATTTGCAAATAAAAATATACCAAATGTAACAGAAAGCATTGTCACAGAAAAGATACTGAATATCCGGGCAGAAACATACCCTTCAATATCCCCGCGAATCACTTGCTGCATAACATATTTGTATTCTATATCCTCACAAAAGCTGTCTGCAAATGCAATGGCTCCGCATACCAATATCATCATAGCCGGCATTCCATACATGACAATAGAAAAAACATAAAGCACATTTGTATCTAACGCAATGCCTTCCAGTGTTGAGAGAAGCAGCACGCCCATCGTTAATGCAATTGATATCACAAGCTTCATCGAACATACAGACCTCTTTAAGTCTGTTTTAAAATAATAGCAAAATTTTCTCAAGGTATTATCTCCTTTGCCCTCTGTGCATCAATAATGGTCTGAATGCCCTGTTCTTTCTGTTCGCTTTTTTCAATTCCCCTCACAATCCAGACAGGCTTTACATCATATATGCCTGCCCCCGAAGACAGATCCACATAATAACATAATTTCGCCTCTGTTATTTCATACGTCGCATTTCCGAGTATTTGATTATATTTATTTGCCACTGTTTCAGCAATCACATCCACTGCAGCCAGTGGGACTGACATTCCTTCATCAGAAATCTCAAATATTTTTTCAATGTCCAAATACTCTATTCCATCCTTTGATATAAATGCCTGTATTGGAGCATTTACATCTGCCATATCTGAAAATACCTCACAGTACACATGATAAAGAGGCAATCCTCTGTATATTTGGTTAATACAAAAATAATAGCCTTCATCTGAGGCAGACCATTGATTTTTATAATTTGCTTGATCAATATTTCCGTCCATGTCTTCATGGTATTCTTGCGACTGCATACAATTATAATCTAATGCATATCCTGTATAACTATGCTTAAACTCTATACCCACTTCCGTCAAGGTTTTGTCAATAATCTGGAAGGCATCTTCACGAATCATAAAAGGCAACTGTTCTTCTGTGGAGTATAAATCTGCATTATATCGTTCATCTGCTGGATCAAGCACAAAAGAGCTGCGTATATATGGCATTAAATCCCTTTGCATATAAGACATCTGGCTGGAAAGCGGACCATAAGACAAGGTTGTTTCTTCCGGTGTGACATAAGTTGCTGTATTTACTTTTTCCCCATATTCGTTTTTTTCCTCATAGCTGTATACTTCATAATTGTCATTCCCGCTAAATAGTGATCGGAATGCTTGATCCTCATTTACTTTTAACATTCTGGCTTTTGCGGTAATTGGAGGTTCTCCAGCTAAATCGGCATCAACAATGACAGCCATCTTAAAATCAACATTTCCCATAGTATTGTTATAACTCTCTGGAAATGTGAACTCCGCAACGGATATATCGTTTTCCACATAAGTTTCTTCCATCTCGGAACTCGTTTCATTTCGGATATCAGGCACTTTGTTTTCAGCAGCCCGTTCCTGTTCCATATTTCCACAGCCAAATAAGGATAGGGAAAAAAAAGCAATTGCCATCAAAGATATTTTCTTTTTCATTTGACTCTCTCCTTTTCAAAAAAACAAAAATCGCAAAATATTAAGAATTGTAGGAAAATAAGTGATACAAATTGCGTAGGATATTTCTTCGAGAAGGTATGTCAAAAAACGTAGTCGTAGCGGGCTACGGCGAGGATTTTTGACATGCGTAATCGGAGAAATAGACAAGTCAAGATGTGTCAGTTATTTTTCTACAGTTCCTAAGTTTTTCTACTGGGATATTTAGGTGGCACTTCACTCAACAGATAGATTTTCCGCACCTCACAGTCTTTTAAACTGCTTATTTAAATCACCACATTTATGTCTATACTGCCAAAAATAGTGGAATATCAGAGAATCACCTCTGATATTCCGCTAAATTCAAAACAATCCCTATGGTGTGTAACGTCCAACTACTTTAAGCGTATCTCCTGATGCTGATGCTCCAAACCTTCCCTGCAAATAATAGTATTCCCCTGAAGGAGCATATTTATTATATTCCTTATCTTTTCTTACATTTACAGAACTAGCACTACCCAATGCAATTTCTTCTTTTGAATGAATGCTTGTGTCATTCAACTTAATCGACTGCACATAAACTGTTCCTGTACCCTGAAAGCTAGTTGCACGTACATAGCATTTGTTTTCATAATCAGAACCGCCTGCTTCCAAAATCCTTTTTGATAAATTATCCTGTTGATATCCAGTATTATTTACCGTCAGAGTAAAATCTTTTGTTTCTGCATGGGCAAGTATTCCTGTTGACAGCAACGTTATCATGCATATCCCAATGCCAACAACTTCTTTCCACTCAATTTTCGTGTTTCTACCATATCAAATTCCTCCATTCTGTATTACATACTAATGTTTTATTTAGTTGCTCTGTGAAATCAATGACAATTTCTATTATCCTTCTTTATGTCATAATTTCAACCCTTCTTGCATGAAACGACATTTTTTGCCCTTTTTTGGTCATTTTACAAATATTCGTCTCATTTTTTTGAAAATGCAAGGTAACTGTAATCCTGCAGATAACATGATACCAATTGAAATACAGATTGAATATGTATATAGCCTGCACTCAAAAAGCAAAGCTGCCATAAACATGTTTTGTATGGAATCCTCCGCTAAACTTTCGAATTATGACAAAAGGCACGATTATTGTGACACTTCTCCTGACGCATCCCATGCAAATTCCAAATTCTATAGCTAACGCCAATGGAGATAATGACAAAAGAATACTATTATACATAAAAACCAAGTCTTGATATCTTTATTGGTATTTGCAAATGCCTTAATGTTACACCCGATTATCTTTTACCCGGAGCGATGCACACATATAACATTCCACAGGATATTTTAGATAAATTACGTTTATGCAATCAGTCCGATATAGAACTTGTCAGAGATTTTATTGAACTTCTTGTAAAAAGAAATAGCGCAGGAAACACCCAAAACGGCTATATGTTTCCGTGATTTTGCATCTCCCGTATTCCCGGCGTTCTGTTCGGGAATTTATTTTATTCATATATTTTTCGTTTCAGCCCAAAATCCACCAAAAAATGTCTTTTCATGCAGTTTCTTTGTATTTTCCTGATCTTTATTGTATAATACAGGGGGTAAATATGTAGTAAATTACATGAAAAGAGGTATAAAAATGCGAATACTCATCTGTGACGATGATGCGCTGATAATTGAACAGCTTCAAAAATATATCAGAAACTTTTTTGAAAACATAAGCGTAAAATGCCCCGAACTGGTCTGCTTTTCTGATGGGGAATCCCTGCTGGCAGATAAAGGTGAAAAAGACATTCTATTTCTTGATATAGAAATGCCCGGAATGAATGGTATCTATGTGGGAAAGGAATTAAAAAAGAAGAATGATAAGATTATTATTTTTATTGTGACCTCTTATTCTGAATATCTTGATGATGCAATGCGGTTCCATGTATTCCGATATCTTTCAAAGCCTTTGGCTAAACAACGGTTTTTCCGTAATATGAAAGATGCGGTTGACCTGTATAACACTATGACAGTAAAAATCCCGATTGAAACAAAACAAGGTGTGCATACACTGCCTGCATCTTCCGTCATAGCAGTGGAAGCGCAGGGCAGAAAAGTAATGGTACATACCACTCTGTGTGATTTTGAATCCATTCACAATATGCAGTACTGGCTGGAACTTCTCCCTGAAAACCGTTTCTTCCAGACACACCGCAGTTTCATTATCAATCTTGAACATGTCA
>CAOXUF010000073.1:7643-8880 GCA_948560485.1 uncultured Eubacterium sp. | reverse complement strand
TTCCTTATGATGAATTGGGAGAAATTGTGGCAGTGACAGCAGAAGGCGAAGAGACTGCTGTTATTCAGGACGGAAGATTTGTTCTGGAGGGATGTGAAATATTAAACGAACCATTTGAAAATAATGAAAAAAAGTCATATAAGTGAATAATAAGGAAGATATTGTCTTTTCGAAGTCAAGGTTTTATGGTAAAATAAAGGTTGATTTTGATAAATAAAACTAAAAAGGAGAGCAACATGGCAAAAGTTGGTATCGTAATGGGCAGTGATTCAGATATGCCTATCATGAGTAAAGCAGCAGATATTTTGGAACAATTTGGAATAGAATATGAGATGACAATTATCTCAGCACACAGAGAGCCGGATATATTCTTTGAATGGGCGAAAGGTGCAGAAGACAGAGGTATTAAAGTCATAATTGCCGGAGCAGGAAAGGCAGCGCATCTGCCGGGAATGTGTGCAGCATTATTTAAAATGCCGGTGATAGGTATTCCAATGAAAACATCAGATTTGGGCGGTGTTGATTCTCTTTATTCTATCATTCAGATGCCTTCCGGTGTGCCGGTTGCAACAGTAGCGATTAATGGTGGTATGAACGCAGGAATTCTTGCGGCACAGATACTTGCCACATCAGACGAAGAACTTTTAGCTAAGGTTAAGGATTATGCAGAACAGATGAAGTCTGAAGTAGAAGCAAAAGATGCAAAGTTAAAAGAAGTAGGTTATAAAAATTATTAAATAATATAGAATGTAAAAAGTCACAACACAAGATAGTTTGAAGTTGTAAGAAACATTTCACGAAAATCAGGAGGAAACAACAAAATGGATTACAAGAAAGCAGGCGTAGATATTGAGGCAGGTTATAAGTCAGTAGAATTAATAAAGGGTTCTATAAAGGAAACAGTGAGACCGGAAGTTTTAGGAGGCATTGGAGGATTTGCAGGTGCATTTGATATGAGTGCATTTAAAAATATGGAAGAGCCGATTTTAGTTTCAGGAACAGATGGTGTTGGAACAAAGATTAAGCTTGCTTTTGTATTAGATAAACATGATACAATCGGAATTGACTGTGTTGCAATGTGTGTAAATGATATTGTCTGTGGTGGTGGAGAACCATTATTTTTCTTAGACTATATTGCATGTGGAAAGAATTTTCCGGAAAAGATTGCAGAAATCGTAAAAGGCGTGGCAGAAGGCTGCAAGCAGTCAGGCTGTGCACTGATCGGAGGAGAGACAGC
>CAOXUF010000073.1:0-7633 GCA_948560485.1 uncultured Eubacterium sp. | reverse complement strand
TTAATGCCTGAAGATGACTATGACCTGGCAGGTTTTGCAGTGGGCGTTGTTGATAAGAAAGATTTGGTTACAGGAGAAAATATTAAACCGGGTGACAAATTAATCGGTATCGCATCATCAGGGGTTCATAGTAATGGTTTCTCATTGGTTAGAAAAGTTTTCGATATGACAGAAGAGTCATTGAATACATATTATGATGAATTAGGAACTACATTGGGAGAGGCATTACTTGCTCCAACTATTATATATGTAAAAGCATTAAATGCAATCAGAGAAGCAGGTGTAACAATTCATGGCTGCAGTCATATTACAGGCGGTGGTTTTTATGAAAACATTCCTAGAATGCTGCCGGATGGTGTGAAGGCGGTTGTAAAGAAAGATTCATATGATATTCCACCAATCTTTACATTGCTACAGAAGACAGGTGATATTGCAGAAGAAATGATGTATAACACATACAATATGGGTATTGGAATGTTGCTTGCAGTGGATGAAAAAGATGTTGATACTACAATGAAAGCAATTGAAGCAGCTGGAGAAAAATGTTTCTTAGTTGGTGAGATTAACGCAGGAGAAAAATCCGTAGAACTTATATAGAAAGTACAGTAGAGTGAAGGTTTATGATTAGAGTAGGTGTTTTGGTATCCGGCGGGGGTACAAATTTACAGGCGATTATTGATGCGGTAAAGAATGGTGATATAACGAATACATCGTTGGAAGTAGTTCTCAGTAATAAAAAGGATGCATATGCATTAACCAGAGCAAAAGATAATAATATTGCAGCAGAATGTGTCTGCATCAAAGATTATGAGACAAGGGATGAATTTAATAGGGCGTTCATCGAAAAGATTGATGCATACAATCTTGATTTGATTGTTCTTGCAGGATTTTTAGTTGTATTACCACCAGAGTTCATCGCAAAATATAGAAATAAAATTATTAATATACATCCATCATTGATTCCGTCTTTTTGTGGAAATGGGTTTTATGGACTGCGTGTACATGAAAAGGCATTGGAGCGTGGGGTAAAGGTGACCGGTGCAACAGTTCATTTCGTGGACGAGGGCACAGATACAGGACCGATTATCTATCAGAAAGCTGTAGAGGTTCTACCGGGAGATACACCGGAAATATTGCAGAAACGTGTTATGGAGCAGGCGGAATGGAAAATATTGCCTGCAGCGATTAATGCAATTGCGAATGGTGAATTATAATATAAAGTAAAGAGGTACATTATGAAGGTTTTAATTGTAGGAAGTGGTGGAAGAGAACATGCGATTGCGACAGCGGTGGCAAAAAGTTCAAAAGTTAATAAAATATACTGTGCACCGGGAAATGCCGGCATCGGACAGATTGCAGAGTGTGTAAACATTGGTGCAATGGAGTTTGATAAGTTAGTGGAGTTTGCCAAAGAAAAAGAAATTGATTTGACAGTTGTCGGTATGGATGATCCATTGGTAGGCGGTATTGTAGATAAGTTTGAGGATGCAGGACTTAGAGTATTCGGACCAAGGAAGAATGCAGCTATTTTAGAAGGCTCAAAGGCATTTTCTAAAGATTTAATGAAAAAATACGATATTCCAACAGCAGGATATGAGAATTTTGATTCACCGGAAGCTGCAATGGAATATCTTGAATCTTCAAAATATCCGATTGTTCTAAAGGCAGATGGTCTGGCACTTGGAAAAGGCGTTCTTATTTGTAATACAAAAGAGGAAGCCATGGATGGTGTTAAGGAATTAATGCTTGATAAGAAGTTTGGCAGTGCAGGAAATACGATTGTAATTGAGGAATTTATGACAGGTCGTGAGGTTTCTGTATTATCTTTCGTAGATGGAAAGACGATTAAGATTATGACATCAGCGCAGGATCATAAGAGGGCAAAGGACGGAGACCAGGGATTGAATACCGGGGGAATGGGAACTTTTTCACCAAGTCCTTTCTATACAGAAGAAGTTGACGAATTTTGTAGAAAATATATTTATCAGGCAACAGTAGATGCGATGGCAGCTGAGGATAGAGAATTTAAAGGTATTATTTTCTTTGGACTGATGCTGACAGAAGAAGGTCCAAAGGTATTGGAATATAATGCCAGATTTGGAGACCCGGAAGCACAGGTTGTATTGCCGAGAATGAAAAACGATATAATTGATGTATTTGAGGCATGTGTTGATGGAGAATTGGATACAATAGATTTAGAGTTTGAAGATAATGCAGCCGTATGTGTGGTTTTAGCCAGTGACGGATACCCTGTTTCATATGAGAAAGGATTTGAAATTAAGGGGCTGGAACAGTTTGATAATAAAGAAGGTTATTACGTTTTCCATGCCGGAACAGCTTTGAAAGATGGAAAAATAGTAACGAATGGCGGAAGAGTTCTTGGTGTTACTGCAAAGGGAAGCGACTTAAAAGAGGCGAGAGCAAATGCTTATGAAGCAACAAAATTGATTGATTTTGATAATAAGTATATGCGCAGCGATATCGGAAAAGCAATTGATGAAGCTTAAATAAAAAAGCAGCAGTGAGTGGCACTGTTAAAATACGATGAAGGAAACAAAAGTGAAAAAGTGTATTGTGAATCAATTTAATGCGATACGTAGAAAGGAAAAAGACATGAAGAAAATAAAAAATCTGTTAATGATGACAGTGGTTGTATCTACAATGATGATAGCTATGGTTTTTTCGGTTCATGCAGATGAGACTACAGATTTATCAGAAATGAAGGTATATGGTGTTAATGCTTCAGGAACGAAAACAGAAGTACCTATGAGTTTTAATGCAACAACATATGAGTATGATCTGACGGTGAAATCTGATGTGACATCTATCGAGATAGAGGCAAAGACAAAAGATAGTACTTCAAATTGGATTATCGAAAAAGATGGCATTAATACAAAAATGGATACGGGCATGAACAAGACTATCGTGGCTGTAACATCAAGGGCAGGAGTTGTACAAAAGTATACTTTAAACACAAAGAAATTAACAACAGCTGAGGAAGCTACGTATAAAGAGCCGGAAACAGAAGCAAATAAAGTTACAAAGAAAACTGCAACTGATACATCTGTAAAAGTTGGAAAATCTAAAATGAAAATCACTTCATCCTTTGGCAGTGACAAAATTCCTGAAGGATTTAAGAAATCCACACAGAAGTATAAAGGCAAAAAATATACCGGAATTAAGGGTGAAGTAAAAGATATTACAGCATTTTATCTTTATGGAGATGAGAATGAGGGATTTTATATTTATGATAAAGATAAAGATAAGTTCTATGCGATGTCCAACATAAAGATAAAGAGCAGAATGTACACAATTGTACAACCGAAAGAAACAGATGGTATTGTTGAAGCATATAAGAAAAAGAAAGTGACTATCATTGATCAGGAAATTAAAGCATGGGCACTTGATGAAGAAGAAGGAATGTATCTTGTTTATGCAATGAACTGGAATGGAGATACAAACCTATACTGTTATGATGACAATGAAAAATGTTTCCAGAGATATCTTACTTCTTCTGATGCCAACAAGCAGTCAGAGGCGGCAGCAAAAGCTTATAATAAGCTGCAGAAAGATTATAATAAGCTGGTAGATAAATATAATGTCTTAATTAAAATTTTGTGTGGTCTTGTAATAATTATTATTATATTAGTTTTCGTTGTGATAAATCTTGCTTTAAATAAGAAAGAGAAGAAGATTAAAAATGATGACCATTATTCATCAGATGATGAAAGCAATGAAAAGTTATCTAAAGCAGAAAAAAAGGCTGCAAAAAAAGAAGCAAAGAAAGAGAAAAAGAATCAGAAATATGAACAGGATGATGACGATATTGATTCAGGAATTGCAATTGGGCAGGAGGAAGAAAAAAAACAAAAGGATGAATTAGAAGCAGGCATACAAGATGATTTAAATAAAATCGGTGATGAAATTGAAGCGGAAATATCCGGAGAAATTTCAGAAGATGATGTTTCACCTATTGTAGACTTAGAAGATGAAAATAAATCAGAAGAAGTTGAAGCTCTTGAAGAGGATGCAAGTGAAGTTGAGAAAGTTCCAAAAAGAGGGATTCTTGGCAGAACACCAAAATCAGTTCCGTATGGAGATGAGCCGACTTTTGGAACAGATAAACAGTCTGAAGAAGGATTCTACGGTGGAGAAGTAGATGAAGAGGATGAGGTCTTTATTGATATTGTAGATGATGACGATGATGTACAAGATGCAAAGAATGATGCTGAAGTTTCTGAGAACGCAGATGATGAAGAGGACTTAAAAGAGACAATGAAATCATTGTTACCGGATGAGCAGGATGATGACGATGATGATGATTTTCAGTTTATTGATTTAGATTAACGTATGATGATAAAGGGTAATTCTTGAATAATAAAGAATTACCCTTTATTTAAAAAATTTTAAAATAATGGACACATTTTAGGAATATAATGTGGTTCTAAAAACATCATGGAGGAATAGACATGGGAAGTAATAAGTTTACCAGACAGACAGTAGAGGCTATTGGTTATGCAAAAAATGCGGCTATTGATCTGGGGATGAATTACATTGGTACAGAGCATATATTAGCTGGAATATCGAAGGTTACAGATGGTGTGGCAGCTAATATTTTATATAATTACAATTTAGTCTACAATGATATTATCTCTGCTATCGAAGAAGATATGGGAATAAAGTCAAAGGTTCGGTCGAAATCCAGAGCAAAGAACATTATGCCTTCTAACAGGGCACATTCATTAATGGGAAGAGCAGCACAGGAAGCATTGGAACAGGGATTGCCACAGATTGGTACGGAACATCTGTTGTTAGCTATCATAGCAGATACTGATTGTGAGGCGTACTGCATATTAGCCAGTTTTGGTGTTAATATGAAAAAAATTTGTGCTGATATATTGAGACTTACTAACAGAGATGTCAGTGATGTAAAAAAATATATTAAACCTGAAAAAAAAGGAAGAGCAAGTTCTAATACATCAACTCCTACATTAGAGAAATATGGAAGAGATTTGACGGCAGAGGCAAAAGCTAATAAGTTGGATCCGGTTGTGGGACGTGAAAATGAAATACAGAGAATTATACAGATTCTTAGCAGACGAACAAAGAATAATCCGTGTCTGATGGGAGAGCCGGGAGTGGGAAAGACTGCGATTGTAGAAGCTATTGCCTGGCGTATTTGTGAAGGAACTGTGCCAAAAACAATGTCGGGAAAGAGAGTGTTTAGTCTGGACTTATCAGGTGCAGTAGCAGGGTCAAAGTATCGGGGGGAGTTTGAGGAACGCCTGAAAAAGATTATTGATGAAGTTGAAAATTCAGGGAATGTAATTTTATTTATAGATGAGATTCATACAATAATTGGTGCCGGTGGGGCAGAAGGTTCTATGGATGCTTCAAACATATTAAAGCCATCTTTGACAAAAGGGGAATTACAGATTATCGGAGCAACTACTATTTCAGAATATCGGAAATATTTTGAAAAAGATGCGGCTCTTGAGAGAAGATTCCAGCCGGTACATGTAGAGGAGCCTACTGAGGAGCATGCAGTAGAAATTTTAAAGGGATTGAGAAGTTCTTATGAAGAGTTTCATAATGTGAAAATCACTGATGAAGCAATTCATGCAGCGGTAAAACTTTCGTCAAGATATATCAACGACAGAAATCTGCCGGATAAAGCGATTGACTTAGTAGATGAAGCATGCTCAAAGATAAGAATCCGTGAAGTGCCAAAACCAAAGGCCGTAAAAGAACGTGAATTGGATGTAGCAGAATTGAATTTAGAATTAGAAATGTGTATCAGGCATTCTGATTTTAAGATGGCTACAGAGATAAAAAAAGAGTTAGATAAGGCTCAAAACAGATTAAGTCGTGCGGTTGCAAAATGGGAAGGCAGATCGGAAGAGCATAAGCCGGAAATAACAGAAAGCTCTATCGAGGATATTGTTGCTATGTGGACAGGGATTCCTGTGACTAAGTTAGAAAAAAATGAGCAGAAGCGTCTTCTTGATTTAGAGAACATTCTTCATAAGAGAATGATTGGACAGGAAGAGGCAGTCAGTGCTGTAGCAAAAGCGGTAAGAAGAGGACGTGTAGGATTGAAAAATCCGAACAGACCAATTGGTTCTTTTTTATTCCTTGGTCCTACAGGTGTAGGAAAGACAGAACTTTCAAAGACTTTAGCAGAGGCAGTGTTTGGTACAGAGGATTCCATTGTCAGAGTAGATATGTCGGAGTATATGGAGAAACACAGTGTATCAAAACTGATAGGCTCACCTCCAGGGTATGTTGGGTTTGAGGACGGAGGTCAATTATGTGACAAGGTCCGCCAGAATCCTTATTCTGTAGTTCTGTTTGATGAAATTGAGAAGGCACATCCCGATGTGTTTAATGTTTTGCTTCAGGTATTAGATGATGGACATATTACTGATTCTAAAGGAAGAAAAGTGAGTTTTAAAAATACAATCATTATTATGACAAGTAATGCAGGGGCGAACCGGATTGTGGATCCAAAACGTCTGGGATTTCGTCAGGGAGATACAGAGAAACAGGATTATGAGAAAATGAAGTCCAGTGTCATGGAAGAAGTTAAACAAATGTTTAAACCAGAATTTATTAATCGAATTGATGACATTATTGTATTCCATACATTATCTGAAAATGAAGTGAAAAATATTGTGGGGCTGATGTTGAAAGGCCTAGCAAAACAGGTTCAGGAACAGATGGATATTTATTTGACATTTACGGCGGGTCTAAAGGCGTACATTGCAAAGGAAAGTTATGATAAAAAGTATGGGGCAAGACCGTTAAGGCGAATGATTCAGAATAAAGTGGAAGATCAGCTTGCAGAGGAAATACTGGCTGGAAATGTGTGCAAAGGGCAGCAGGTCAGTGTCGGATACAAAAATAATCAGGTTAATTTCACAGTGAAAAGTTAAGTAATGGAAAGTGTAAAAAAATGATGTAAAATTTGACATGATATGATAGAATATCTTATAAGATAAAGTCGCTCAGGGCGAATGAAAACAGGAGGATGAAATGGCAATTATAAAGGAATTAATCAAAAAAGAAAGTAATGGTACAATCAGTTTTGGAAATTATCAGTTAAGTGAGAAAAAGAAGCTCTCAGATTTTGAAGTTTCCGGTGATATGTATAAAGTAAAGACATGGAGTGAGATTACAAAATTAGAGAGAAATGGTACTTTCGTTTATGAATCAATTCCGGGTACAGCAGTAAATGTATTTAAGGAGACAACAGATGAAGTAAGTTTTTTTGTGGATGGCACAGGTAATACACAGATTACTTTAGAGTTAGAGTCAAATAAAGAATACAAAGTTATTGTTGGGGAGAGAGAACTGGGAGTTTCAAAAACAGATATTGGTGGAAAGCTTACATTTGATGTGGAACTTCAAGAGGGTGCTATGGCAATGGTAAAGGTCGTAGCAGCATAAAGTGAATATATGAGCAGAATGTCGCATCAATCGTTTTGTTGGAAGAGAAAGTATTCCGACAAAAGACTTGATGCGACATTCTTACTTTTAAGCAGAAAGAGAAGGAAGAGTGAAATATGGCAAAATCAGATAAAACAGTATTTTTTTGCAAGGAATGTGGTTATGAATCTGCGAAATGGCTGAG
>CAOXUF010000072.1:2948-8880 GCA_948560485.1 uncultured Eubacterium sp. | reverse complement strand
CGAAAATATATAATACAATCATAGCTGAAAATGTGGAAGTTGGGGAACGCTGCACAATCGGTATCGGAGAGTATGCAGACAGCCAGTTGAGTCAGAAAGTATATAATTGTGAGTTGACTGTTATTGGTGAAGGAAGTGAGATTCCGAATGATGTCACTATTGGAAAAAATGTGGCAATTTCAGGAAAAACAGGACCCGAAGATTATCCTGACGGAAGTCTCCCATCAGGCGGCTATATAGTTAAGGCAGGTGAGATTTAATGAGAGCAGTTGGAATAATTTTAGCAGGTGGAAACAATAGCAAAATGAAAGAACTTTCCAAAAAAAGAGCGGTTGGAGCGATGCCGGTTGCTGGAAGTTACAGGGCTATTGATTTTGCATTAAGTAATATGACAAATTCACATATACAGAAAGTAGCTGTATTAACTCAGTATAATGCATGGTCGTTAAATGAGCATCTGAGTTCGTCCAAATGGTGGGACTTTGGTAGAAAACAAGGAGGTTTGTATGTATTTACACCTTCTATTACATCAGACAATGGTTTCTGGTATCGTGGGACGGCAGATGCCATTGCACAGAATATTGCGTTTCTAAAAAAGAGTCATGAGCCGTATGTAATCATTGCTTCAGCAGATGCTGTTTATAAAATGGATTATAATAAGGTTTTGGAAAAGCACGTAGAGACAGGTGCGGATATTACCATTGTCTGTAAAGAAATGGGCGAGGGGGCAAATGTTTCGGCATATGGAGTAGTTACAGCGGATAATAATGGAAGAATCACGGATTTTGTTGAAAAACCAATTGAGAGCAGAAGTACATTTATTTCAACTGGTATTTATATAATCAGAAGAAGATTATTAATTCAGTTGATTGAACAATGTATAACAGAGGACAGATATGATTTTGTTAATGATATTATTATCCGAAATAAATCATCCAAAAAGATTTATGTTTATGCATTAGAATCATATTGGAATAATATATCCAGTGTAGAGGGATATTTTAAAACAAATATGGATTTCTTGAAACCGGAGGTAAGGGATTTCTTCTTTAAACAGTATCCTGATGTATATTCAAAAGCGGAGGATCTTCCACCGGCAAAATATAATCCGGGTTCCAAAGTAAGCAACAGTCTTATTTCCAGTGGATGCATCGTTAATGGAACAGTTGAAAATTCTGTTGTATTTAAACAGGCATATATTGGAAATAATAGTGTTATAAGAAATGCGGTTATTTTAAATGATGTTTATATTGGAGATAATACGGTTGTAGAGAATTGTATTGTTGAGAGTCATAGTACCATTAATCCGGGAGAACATTTTGGGGATGAAAATGAACTAAAGGTTATTAATGAAAGAAATTTTAGATACAGTCTATAAAGAAAGGAAAAATATATGAACATAACAGACGTAAGGGTTAGGAAAATGACAAAAGAGGGAAAGATGAAAGCTGTGGTATCTATTACTATTGATGATGAATTTGTAGTACATGATATTAAAGTAGTAGAAGGTGAGAAAGGTTTGTTTATCGCGATGCCGTCTAGAAAAGCAGCAGACGGAGAGTATAGAGATATTGCTCATCCGATTAATTCAGGTACCCGCAATTCCATTCAGAGTCTTGTTTTAGAAGCGTATGAAAAAGCGTTATTAGAGCCGGACGATTCAGCTTTGGCAGAATAGTAAAATAGAATAAATGAAACAGACAGGTCAAAGCAGAGAACTTTGACCTGTCTTTTTTGGACAAAAACATAAAATAACCTAAAAAATGTTTTTATTTAGTTTATTATAAAAAAGTAGAAATATAGCGAAATTATATAAAAACAACAATGAATTTATCCGTACTGTCAAAAATAGATTATGAGAATTGGTAATATTGCTCAAAAACGTTTTTTACATTGAATTTAAAGTGTACAAAATGCTACAATATATATAGATATATATATTGTTTCAGTGTTAATATATGTGAAAAAATAGGAGGAGTTTAATATGAGCAGATATTTAAAGAAAGCGCTTTCATTTATGCTTGCTTTAATGTTGGCAGTTACTGGAATGACAACAATGTCGCAGCCTGCAACTGTAATGGCAGCAGAGTCAGCATCAATGACTACGGAAACGATTGATGATCCGGTGGAGGCAACGATAAATGCTGATGTTTATTTTGTGCATAAAGCAACGGGTAAATTAGTGACAATAAATGGAGTAAAAGGTGATCCTATTGAATGTATTACAGCATTAAATGGAAAAGATGTACCGGCAAATGGATTATTTAAAATCTTTTATGGAAAATATGGAGAAAAAAAGGTTGTAAACTTTACTAATAAGCAGACAAATACCAGTTGGAAGGCAGATGAAAATAATGTCTTTCAGATGGATAAATGGGATCATCCAAGTGGTTGGGAATCTGTACAGATAGAACCGCAGGGAGATGGGACAATCTGTTTTAAAAGTAGTGCAAATGATAAGTATTTTACAGTAAAAGATGGAAAACTGCAATTGACAAATCTTAATGACGGAGAGGAACCTTCTCCAAATGAAAGATTTATTTTACATACAGATACGAAACCAAAGACAGCAAAGGCAGTGACTCTTTCCGATATATCGGGCGATTGTGTAACTGTTTCATGGAGAAAGGTGTCAGTGAGAGTCTGTTTAGCGGATATGAAGTTTTTTATTCAACCGGTGAGGCAGGACCTTTTACATCGGCGGGCACTACCGGAAAAACAACATTAAATGTAACAGATTTAAGATTAAATACAAAATATTTCTTTAAAGTGCGTACATTCACAAATTACGATGATAATGTGTATGCAGACAGTAAAATGGCGTACGCAGTAACGTTGAAAGAGCGTAAACCATCGAAACCTTCTAACGTAAGAACAGAGGAGAAAGATGGAAAGTTAGTTGTATCATGGAATAAGGCGAATAATGCATCGAGTTACAATGTTTATAGAGCAGACAGCCGTTTTGCAGAATATAAACTGGTGAAAGCGGGTATAACAGATACTACTTATGTAGAGGAATCGCCGAATAGTAATTCGAAATTTAATAATTATTATAAGATTCAGGCAGCAAATTCTGAAACAGAAAGTGAGTTCTCAGATCTTTCCTCGCTTGAAATTTCAATGTTCGGTCAAAATACATATGTATTTAATGAGACGGATGACCCTCAGAAAATACAGGAAACAACACAGAGTGTTTTTGTAAAACAGAGATATAATCAGTTTGGTAAAAACAGATTTGCGTTGGCTTATAAACCGGGAAATTATGTTGACGCAGGCATGGTAAATATCGGATATTATACATATATACACGGTTTAGGTAAAACACCGACGGATACGCAGTTATATAATGTAAATACTCCGTCAGCATTGTCCGGAAATAATGCAACATGTAATTTCTGGGTAGGAATTGAAAATGTTCAGATTGAAGATGTTGAAAATAATAATGGTGATGTAAATGCATGGTTCCAGTGGGGTGTTTCCCAGGCGGCACCGGCAAGAAGACTAAATGTATTAAGAAAGGCTCATTTCCAGTGGCAGTGGGATGGCTGGTGTAGTGGTGGATATATTGCTGATTGTAAATTTGCCAAACAGGTTGGATCATTATCACAGCAGCAGTACTACTATAGAAACAGTGATTTTGATGAAACGATTGTAGAAGAAGGTGGAAAGCAGGGTGGAGTTTACGGTGTAAACTGGAATCAGGTGATTCAGGGATGTGATGGTGTAAATAAAGAAGTGTGTCAGGATAATAGTTCTAAAAAATTTAGTGCCGGCACATCATTGATAAATAATAATGGATATACAAACTGGAATCAGAGAGGATGTACAACTGTTATTGAGAAAACAGACGCAATCAGAGAAAAACCATTTTTGTATTTTGATACTGCATCTGACAGATACAAGGTATTTGTACCGGCTTTAAGAAAGAATGCTACAGGCATCAGTTGGAGTGAGAATAATATTGGTGAAGGAACAAGCATAGATGTAGAGAAAAATTTCTATATTGCAAATCCTGATGAAGACACAGCTGATACGATTAATCATCAGTTAGAAATTGGAAAAAATATTATCTTCCAGCCGGGAATATATCATGTCGATAAGCCTATAAAGGTGGATGAGCCTAATACAATATTATTAGGTCTTGGTATGGCAACAATTATTCCTGATAATAAAGAAGCTGCTATAAAAACAGCTGATGTTGGAGGACTTGCTATCTGTGGTTTGATTCTTGATGCAGGAAATTATTCAAAAACATTACTGACAGTGGGAGAAGAGGGATGTAACAAGAACCATAAAAATAACCCATCTGTAATACAGGATGTATTTTATAGAGTTGGTGGAACAGGCGATCTTGGAAGATGTACCAGCTGTGAAGTAATAAACAGTAATGATGTTATTGTTGACCACACATGGATTTGGAGAGCTGACCATGGAGATAATACCGGCTGGTATGATAACACAGCGAAGAACGGTATTGTAGTTAATGGTGATGATGTAACCTGCTATGGATTATTTGTTGAGCATTTCCAGGAATATGATATATTATGGCGTGGAGAAAATGGAAAAACATATTTCTTACAGAATGAAAAATGTTATGATCCACAGAGCCAGGACGGATGGATGTCGCATAACGGTACGAAGAAGGGATATGCAGCATATAAAGTAACGAATAATGTAAAAAATCATTATGCAGTAGGTATGGGTGTATATGATGTGTTTATTTACACCAATGGAGCAAGTATCTATCTTGATAGTGCTATTGAAGTGCCGGATACACCAAATGTACTGATTGAAAATGCATGTATTACGGAAATTGCGGCAGGAGACGGACCGAAAGTAGGTATCAATCATATTATTAATGGAACTACAGCAGGAATTAGAACTGGTGCAGGACAGGGTAGTGCAGATGTAAAAGGCGGATATGCAATTCAAAGATTATTAAATTATAGTAATAAAGCCTCCCGCTCATTACCGGACTATTATGAAGTACAAAAACAGTATGGAAATATTGGAAGTGAACCGGCCATCACAGAGGATAAGATTGTGAAAGAGGTAGGAACAACACCTACAAATGACCCGGATGCAGAAAAGAACATTAAGAAAGATCAATTGACAGAAGACAAGGCATATCCAACGACTTCTATTTGGAATATGACAGATGATGATTATAAGGCGAAGCAGGATTATTGTTATGATAAATGGCTAAATGGAAAGAAGGACCCAACAGATGAGCCGGATGATCCGAAAGGACCGAATGTAAAGGATGATGATGCGACATATGTATATAAAACATATGGTGTGAAAGTTGGCGGTGTATATACTATTGGTAAGTATATTTATAAAGTTACAAATGTTACAAGAACATCGGGTAAGGCTACAGTAACTGGTGTTGCACCAAAATATAAAGCAGGTATGAAGACAGCTTCTATTCCAGCTGCTGCTAAGTATCATGGTTATGTTTTAAATGCGACAGCGGTTGGTGCAAAAGCATTTAGAAAGCTTAAAAAATTATCAAAAGTAACATTTGGTAAAAATGTCAAGAAAATTGGTGCAAGTGCATTTGCAAGTTGTCCGAAATTGAAAACAATTAAATTTAAGAATGTTACAGGCATTGGAAGCAAAGCATTTTATAATTGTAAATCAATTAAGAAAGTGACGATTGGAAATAAGGTTACAACCATTGGAAAAAATGCATTTGCAAAATGTAAGAAGATTACACAGGTTACTTTTGGTAAAAAGGTGAAAAAGATTAATGCGAAGGCGTTTATCAACAGTAAGAAACTTAAAAAGATCATCTTTAAAGGTAAAAAATTAAATAAGATAGCAAAGAATGTTTTTGCAAAGAGTGTTAGAAAGAAAGTTAAAATTACTGCAAAGAATAAAAAAGTTAGAAAGAAAGTTTTAAAATCTCTGAAAAGAAAAAAGTAAAAAC
>CAOXUF010000072.1:0-2938 GCA_948560485.1 uncultured Eubacterium sp. | reverse complement strand
TCTGATATGAGTAAAGTATAAGTGTTAAAAATCCTGATAGATATTAACTGTATAGAAATATCTATTGGGATTTTTTGATTAAATCATTCTTTTGGTAATGAATTTTAAGTACATATGCAAGTATTTGTATCATAATAAAAACAGGTTGGAACAATGATAAGAAAATGGTATAATCTATCTGTCAGCATAGAAATAAATTATGAGTAAAATCAAAAAAGGAATGTAAAAATGTATGCAGTAATCGGACTGGGAAATCCAGAAAAAAAATATGACAAAACACGACATAATATAGGATTTGATGTGATAGATGAATTGGCTGCACAGATGGGTATAGAAGTAAAAACGAAAAGACATAAAGCATTGTGCGGTGTAGGACAGATTGGCTCAGAAAAGGTGGTTCTGGTAAAGCCGCAGACATATATGAATCTTAGTGGAGAATCTGTGAGGGCGGTAATGGATTTTTATAAGTTGGATGCAACGTCAGATATTATCGTTGTTGCAGATGATATCAGTCTTCCTACCGGTAAGATTCGAATTCGTACAAAAGGAAGTGCAGGAGGCCATAATGGTCTGAAAAGTATTATCAGCCATGCAAAAACGGATGGATTTACCAGGATAAAGGTAGGTGTGGGTGCCAATGAAGGGGATTTGGTAAAACATGTTCTTGGAAAGTTCTCCAAAGGGGAAAGGCTTTTGGCAGAGGATGCGATAAGAGAAGCGGCGTCAGCAGTTGAAGTTTTGATTATGTATGGTGCGCAGACAGCGATGAATAAGTTTAACTAGTTGGCGAAATTGGATGATATGCGATGATTTGAAATAGATTAATTTCGTGGAGCGTGATATGGATTTTTTTGATTATCCACTTTTACAATTAAATGAGTATGAGCAGGTCAGGGACTGCTTGTCGAAAAGCAAATCCTGTCAGGTTACAGGATGCACAGACTCCCAGCTGGCTCATTTTATCAATGGATTAAGCAATGGCTATAAGCAGAAAGTCATTGTTACTTTTAGTGCAATAAAGGCAAAAGAATTATATGAGGATTTAAAAGGTTTTACAGATGATGTTATTATGTATCCGGCGAAGGATATGATTTTCTTTAGTGCAGATGTGCATGGAAGTTATATATTACAGCAGAGATTAGAATTTATTCAGAGGATTTTAGAAGATAAACCTTTTACTGTAATTGTTACGGCAGATGCATTTTTAGACAAGATTCAGCCTTTAGAGCAGATAAAAGACAACTATATAGAAATTACAGAAGGCAGTGTCGTAGAGATGGATGCCTTAAAGACGAAATTGGCGAGAATGGGTTATGAATCCGTGACACAGATAGACAGTCCGGGGCAGTTTGCAGTCAGAGGCAGCATTCTGGATATTTATACCCTGACGGATGATATGCCATACAGGATTGATTTTTGGGATGATGAGATAGATATTATTAAAAGCTTTGATATAGACAGCCAGCGCTCTATTGAAAATATAGAGAGTGTGAGAATATATCCTGCCAGTGAATATCTTTTGGAAAAGGAATCTATTGTAGAAGGGATTCACAAAATAAAAAGTGAACTGGATCAGTCGATACAGAATTTTAGAAAAGAATTTCATACCGAAGAGGCGAATAACCTGAAAAATACAGTCGGAGAGTTTTTGACGAATATTGACATCAATCCTCACAGCGTAGCACTTGACAGTTATGTAAATTATTTTTGTGACGGATTAGTCAGCCTGATGGATTATTTGAAGGAGGCTGTGTTCTTTATTGATGAACCTCAGAGAGTAGAAGAACAGTTAAGAGCAGTAGAGACTGAGTTCCGGGAAAGCATGAGTCATCGGCTTGAAAAAGGATATGTGTTAGCCGGACAGACGGATATCATCTGGGATAAAAATCAGATTTTAGATGAGATGAATCATAAAAATAAAGTATTGTTTACTGCGATTGCACAGAAATTAAAATCTTTTGGTGCAGATGAGTTTGTGGAGGTTTCTGCAAGAAATATCAGTCCGTATAATAGCAAGTTTGAGATGCTTGTAGAGGATTTGAAAAAATACAAAAAGCAGAAATATGCAGTACTGCTGGTAACATCTTCTTCAACCAGAGGAAAGAGGCTGGCAGAGGATCTGCGCGATTTTGGCATCAGTGCTTTTTATGAGCAAAACAGAGAGCGTCAGGTAGAACAAGGGGAAGTGATGATTGTCAGAGGAAGCCTTAGAAAAGGTTTTACTTACCCAATGATAAAGTTTGTGGCGATTTCTGACACAGACATTTTTGGACAGAGAAAGAAGAAGGTACGGAAAAAACATAATCATGCCGGCACGGTGATATCCAGTTTTGCAGATTTGAATGTAGGAGATTATGTAGTACACGAGAATCATGGACTTGGTATATACAAAGGTATTGAAAAAGTAGAAGTAGATCATGTAGTAAAAGATTATATTAAAATTGAATATGCAGGAGGCAGCAGTCTATACATTTTGGCCACTCAGCTGGACATGATACAGAAATATGCTGACAGTGAGGCAAAGCCGCCGAAATTAAATAAATTGGGCGGACAGGAATGGGCAAAGACGAAAAAAAGAGTTAAGAAGGCCGTTGCTGATATTGCAAAAGAATTGGTGGAACTTTATGCTGCGAGACAAAACGGTACAGGATATGAGTTTTCTCAAGATACGGAATGGCAGAAAGAGTTTGAGGAAATGTTTCCGTTTGAGGAGACAGAGGACCAGTTAAATGCTATTAATGAAGTGAAAAAAGACATGGAAAGCTCTAAGATAATGGATAGACTTATCTGTGGCGATGTAGGATTTGGAAAAACAGAAATTGCTATCAGAGCAGCATTTAAAGCAATTCAGGATAATAAGCAGGTAGCATATCTTGTTCCAACAACTGTTCTGGCGCAGCAGCATTATAAAACGTTTAAGCAGAGATTTAAAGATTTT
>CAOXUF010000071.1:5836-8970 GCA_948560485.1 uncultured Eubacterium sp. | reverse complement strand
TTACAGAAATCGTATAAATATCACCTAAATACATTTGAATTGGGTCAGACAAACTCTCTCCAAGCTTTGGAGCCGTCGTCGGTGCAGCCGGTCCGATAATCACATCATATTTAGCAAAAGCCTCATCAAATGCCTTTTTAATTAATGCCTTTGTTCGAAGTGCTTTTAAGTAATAAGCATCATAATATCCTGAACTAAGTACAAAAGAACCTAACATGATACGTCTCTTAACTTCCTCTCCAAATCCTTCAGAGCGGGTTTTCTTGTACATATTGTGCAAATCTCTGTATTCAGAAGTACGATAACCATATTTTACTCCCTCAAATCTGGCGAGGTTTGAACTAGCCTCTGCCGCTGCAATAACATAATATGCAGGAATAGCATAATCTATCAGTTCCAAATCAAACTCTTCTACAATAGCACCTTTTTCCTCCAGTACTTTTACTGCATTTAATATAGCCTCTTTTACTTCTTTATCCAGACCTTCACCAAAATATCCCTTTGGAATACCAATCTTCATTCCCTTTACATCATCTACTAATGCTGATGTGAAATCATAGGATTCTCTCTGAACTGATGTGGAATCCTTTGGATCATAACTTGCAATCGCCTCTAAAATGGTAGCACAGTCTGTAACATCCTTTGCAACAGGTCCAATCTGGTCAAGAGAGGAACCATAAGCAATCAATCCATATCGTGACACAGTACCATAAGTTGGTTTAATCCCCGTCACACCACAGAAAGAACTAGGCTGTCTGATAGAACCACCTGTGTCAGAGCCTAATGCATAAGAACACTCCTCTGCTGCTACAGATGCACAGCTTCCTCCTGATGAACCACCCGGCACATGCTCTGTATTCCATGGATTTTTCGTCTCTCCATAATAGGAAGTCTCTGTTGTACTTCCCATGGCAAACTCATCCATATTCGTCTTTCCTATTATAACTGCTCCTGCTTTTTCCAAATTCTTTACAGCCTCAGATGTATATGTCGGATAGAAGTTTGAAAGAATCTTAGAACTACAGGTCGTTAAAATTCCTTCGGTACACATATTATCCTTTATTGCTACCGGCACTCCGGCTAGAGGACCGTTCAATTCCCCTGCATCTATTTTTGACTGAATTTCTTCTGCTTTCGCAAGTACTTTTTCTTTTTCCAGCACAGTCACATAACTGTTAATATCTTTTTCAACTGCTTCAATCTGTGCAAAAGCATCAAGAACAGCCTCTTTTACTTTCACTTCGCCGCTCTTAATCTTCTTTCCAAGTTCTACAGCTGTCAAACTCATCAAGTTCATTAATTTTCCTCCACTTTTTCAAAAATCTCTGACCACTCACTAGTCAAATGTCTTTGGCACTACAAATGCCCCATCTCTTTCTTCCGGTGCATTTTTTAATATATTTTCTCTGTCATCACCATTTGTCACCACATCTTCACGGAACACATTGTTTACCGGAAACACATGGCTCATAGGCTCTACATTACTCGTATCAAGTTCATTTAACTTATCAATGTAATCAAGCATTTTTCCCATGTCTGCTTTTGCTTTTTCTTTCTCATCATCAGACAGTTCCAGTTTTGCTAAAATACCAACATATTCAATTGTTTCATCTGAAATTACATTAGCCATACTGACCTCCTTCTATAATATAATGCCATATAAAATGGCAAAATCTCACACTTAATCTATATCTTACAAAATATTGTTCTAAAAATCAATTAAAATGGGAATATTATGATTAACAGTTCAGCCATGCGACATAAAATATAGGGAGCAAAATGCTGCTTGCAGACATTTTGTTACCTATATTTTATGTCATATGGTGAGCCATAACAGCGAGAAAATGTGAAGCGTTTTCGAGCTGTTGGCTGAACTGTTGTTGTTTCGGTTTCAAAAAGCCATAACAGCGAGAAAATGTGAAGCGTTTTCGAGCTGTTGGCTGAACTGTTGTTGTTTCGGTTTCAAAAAGCCATAACAGCGAGAAAATGCATAGCATTTTTGAGCTGTTGGCTGAACTGTTGTTGTTTCAGCCTCAGTGAAGCCATAACAGAGAAGGAAATCCGTAGCATTTTTGAGCTGTTGGCTGAACTGTTACAATAATAGACTATTGACAAATATTGACTTTTAATCACAAGCGATATATACTTTAGTGTGGGTTGTTAATATATATATTATAACCTTTTACGAATAATAAAAAAATTGAAATGTGAGGTTGCGTATGAAAAAGACAAAAATCGCTGTGGCGGGAACTGGCTATGTAGGCTTGTCAAATGCTATATTATTATCTTTAAATAATGAAGTAACTGCTTATGATATTAATGAAGAAAAAATAAATATGATAAACAATCATGTTTCCCCGCTGGCAGACGAATGCATTATTGACTATTTAAAAAATAAAAATCTGAATCTACATGGTACAACAGATTACAGAAACGCTTTTAACAATGCTGACTTTGTTGTGATTTCCACTCCTACAAATTATGATTCTGAGACAAACCATTTTGATACTTCATCTATAGAATGTGTAATCGAAAAACTATTAGCACTAGGCAGTGATGCAACAATTGTTATCAAATCTACCATTCCTGTTGGCTATACACAACAATTAAGAAAAAAATATAATTTAAACAATATTTTATTTTCCCCTGAATTTTTAAGAGAAGGAAAGGCATTGTATGACAATCTATATCCTTCCAGAATTATCGTAGGAACTGATATGGAAAATGACTCTCTTACAAAAAAAGCCGAAGAATTTGCTGCACTTTTAAAACAGGGTGCTGTCAAAGAAGATATTACTTCTATTATCATGCAGTATACCGAGGCAGAAGCTGTAAAACTTTTTTCTAACACATATTTGGCTATGCGCGTCGCTTATTTTAATGAATTAGATACTTACGCTCAGGAAAACCACCTAAATACAGAAGCAATTATTACCGGAATGTGTTTAGATCCAAGAATCGGAAACCATTACAATAATCCATCTTTGGGATATGGCGGTTACTGTCTGCCAAAAGATACAAAACAGCTTCTGGCAAACTATAGAGACAAAAATGTTCCAAATAATATTATTGAGGCAATTGTCCATAGTAATGATACAAGGAAGAATTACGTGGTAAGCAAAATTAAAGAATAT
>CAOXUF010000071.1:5129-5826 GCA_948560485.1 uncultured Eubacterium sp. | reverse complement strand
AATATGCTCCCGACATTGTTGGAATATACCGATTAACTATGAAAGCAGACTCTGATAATTTCAGAGCATCGGCTGTATGGGATATTATGGATAAACTTCTTGACAGCGGACTAAAGCTTGTAATTTATGAACCAATTGTCAAAGAAGATAACTATAACGGCATCCCGGTAATAAATAATCTGGAAGATTTCAAAAAAACATCTAATGTGATTTTGGCGAACAGGTTTGACAAAGTCTTAGAAGATGTTTCAGAGAAAGTCTATACCACAGATATTTATTCTAGAGATTAGTGTTTCAATCAAATGAGAAAGGAAATCAAAAAATGAAATTTTCATTAGCAAATATTTCTGACAGAAAAATAAAAATATTAATTTATTTTATTTTCGCAATTACTACAGTAGTTTTGGGAACAAAACTATCGTTACCATATGTATTAGATGAGGTAGGTACAGTAGCAAACACTGCTTTTATGGCTGGCGATGACTGGTCCCTCTGTGTCCAGACAATGGGGGGATTTTACTATAAATATGGTTTCTCTGCACTATATCTCCCTCTTTATTTGATTTTTAAGAGTAATCCTGTTCTTATGTATAAATCAATGATTTCATTAAACATGTTAATCATAAGTTTTATTCCTGTAATTTCATATCATATATGCAGAAACTATCTGAATATCAAATCAAAAGTTCAGTCGTTA
>CAOXUF010000071.1:2823-5119 GCA_948560485.1 uncultured Eubacterium sp. | reverse complement strand
TGGCTGTATTCTGCATATTTCCGATGTGATGTTATCTTAATATTTTTACCATGGCCGATATTACTTTTACTATTTAAGTTATCATCTACTGAAAAATCCATGAAGAAAAATATTCTTTCTGTTTTACTTGCGTTTATAACAGTATATGCATACATGACACATACAAGAGGACTTGTTCTTATTGTAGCTGCACTTTTAACAATTATATTAATGTCTGTGATTTATAAAAAACATATTGTAAACTATTTTCTATATCTACCTGCAACAGGAGTTTTTCTTGTAATTGATAAGATTTTAGCTTCTATTGTAAAACAGGGAGTCTATGGAAAATACGGAACCAGACATGGAAGTATGGAAGCATTGGATTACGAAACCCTTGGTAAGCTTTTTACCCAAAACGGAATCGTTATAGAACTGAAATTATGCATTGGATGGCTGTATAACTTATTTGCCTCAACAATGGGGCTGGTTATCATCGGCTTTATCGCAGCTTTGATTATATTATTTAAGAACTTTAAAAAGAGACAGGAAAATACCGGTGAAAACATTTTATCATTATTTTCAATTTTATGTCTGATGGGAACTTTTGCTATGGGTGCAATCTTTTTCTTCCCAAGCGCCTTTGAATTAATGAACGGCTTTGAAATCGACAGAGCCGACAGGATGGTATATGGCAGGTATACCGTAGGCGCTGTAGGACTTGTAGCATTAGTTGCGTTATATTCTCTGATTATCAAAAAAGACACAATTATCAAATGGAAATCAAAAATCCTTGCAGTTATCACATACCTGGCAATTTTTATTCCATTTATTTGGAAAGTAAGTCCTCACTTAGATAATATTCCACAGACAGACTCAAGATACTTTTTATCTTTGACCGGATTATTAAAAATAGAAAATGGAAAAACAACAGATGCTTTTCCTGATTTAACTTCTGTCTTTACTAAAACAGGAATTATTTCTTTCATAGTACTTATCTTTATTTTATTACTGACAAGCATTAATCAGACAAAAGTGCTATACAGTACATGTATTTTAATTTTTCTACTTTCTGTAATTAACTACAGTTATGTATTTATAAATGTCAGAGATAACCGTGATAATGTTGTTTATGAGCGTGTTGAATACCTTGTTAATTATATGAATGAGTTATGTGACAAAACGAACATCAATGAAGAATATCCGAATTTCTGTTATGATAAATCCGGCTATCTGGTAAAAGTTTATCAGTATGGGTTGCCAAAATTCAATCTTGGAACACTGAAATACTTAACAGACAGACCACAAAATAGTTTCTTTGTATTATGCGGAAAAAACAAAATAGATACTGCAATTAAAACTTGTAATGAAGTATATGGGACAAAAGATAATTACTATACACTGAACGACTATGACGTTACAAAATCTCCAATGGATGTAGTAATCGTCAAAGGTGATGCACTGGCAGATACTTTAAAGAGCCATGGTTATGCTCTTACAAAATACAATAAACAATAAGGGAGAATAAAAATGAAACTAATTATTCAAATACCATGTTATAATGAAGCAGAAACATTGGAAATTGCACTGAATGACCTTCCGAAACATATTGACGGCATTGATGAAATTGAATACTTGATTATCAACGACGGTAGTGCTGATAATACTGTAGAAGTTGCTAAAAACTGGGGAGTTCACTATGTCGTAAACTTTAAACAGAACAAAGGACTGGCAAAGGGATTTATGGCAGGTCTGGATGCCTGTTTAAGGAATGGTGCAGATATCATTGTCAATACTGATGCTGACAATCAATATTGTGGTGCAGATATTGAAAAATTAGTGCGTCCGATTCTGGAACAAAAAGCAGATATCGTAATTGGCGAAAGACCTATTGACGATACCGCTCATTTTTCACCATTAAAGAAAAAGCTGCAGCATTTAGGCAGTTGGACAGTGCGTGTTGCTTCCAAATCTGATATTCCTGATGCGCCAAGTGGCTTTAGAGCATATAGTAGAGAAACAGCTATGCGACTGAATGTCGTAAATGAATATACTTATACATTAGAAACTATTGTTCAGGCCGGAAGAACAAAAATGGCAATGACCTCCGTCCCAATCAGAACGAACCCGGAACTGAGAAAATCAAGACTTTTCAGCAGTATGTTCGGATATGTAAAACGTTCCATGGTAACGATTGTCCGTTCCTTTATGATGTACAAACCTCTGAAATTTTTCGGTTCCATTGGAATACTTTCATTTTTACTGGGACTTGGCATAGGCATAAGATTTTTAAGATCGGAAGAGCACACGTCTGAAC
>CAOXUF010000071.1:1896-2813 GCA_948560485.1 uncultured Eubacterium sp. | reverse complement strand
ATAAGATTTTTAGTATACTATTTTCTAGGACAAGGCGGCGGTCATATCCAGTCCTTAATTCTTGCCAGCACATTTATGATGATTGGTGTTTTTACCTACATCATAGCATTACAGGCAGATATTATTGCAGCCAATAGAAAAATTTTAGAAGATGTACAGTATCATGTCAGAAAATTGGACTATGATAAAAACAAAGAAAATGACGATAAATAAATTAGGATCGGTATAAAACATGAGAGATATAACAATTGCAATTACAGCAGCAAGTTACAGCGGCAACAAAGGTGCTGCGGCCATGCTGCAAAGTTCTATTAAACAATTGCACAACATTTATGGTGACAGACTGAATATCAACCTTATGTCTGTTTATCCAAAAGAAGATAAAAAACAATTACCTTTTGACTTTATTCATATTACAAGTACAAAGCCGGAGCAGCTGTTATTTACAGCTTTTCCTCTGGCTGTATTATACAAGCTTTTTAAATGGTGTCCGCCGATTAAAAAGCTTCTTTTAAAAAATAAAATATTAAAAACTTACACACAAACAGATTTGGTTGTCGATGAAGCCGGCATTTCTTTTGTCGACAGTCGTGGTTTTGTAATGAATACTTATGCCTTTGTCTGTGCGGCAGTTCCACTACTCGTTGGAACTCCTGTAGTAAAATATTCTCAGGCATTAGGTACATTTAAAAATCCATACAATAAATTTTTAGCAAAGTGGATTCTTCCAAAACTAAAACTGATATGTGCCAGAGGTCAGGGCACTTATGACAATCTTATGGGAATTGGCATAAAAGATAATGTGAAGTTATGTGCTGACGGAGCTTTCTCCATGGAAGACAGCGAATATTGGAACAGCGAAGTAGACAAAATCTGTGCCAATGATAAATTCTTTAACGATAACGTTATCGGACTTT